>JAUVZE010000020.1 GCA_030602665.1 Dehalococcoidia bacterium | reverse complement strand
GGCTGCCTTCTACGCTGAGCTCTCGGTGGGTGAGAAGAAGGCGACCGGCATCACCTGGGCGGAGCAGTTATGGGGTAAGGAGCTTTCATTTAATAATATTCTGGACGCTGATGCTGCCTGGGGGGCGGTAACTGATTTTGCCGCACCCACAGTGGCTATTATCAAGCACACCAATCCCTGCGGTCTGGCAAGTCATAAGGATATTGCTGAAGCCTACCGGCAGGCTTTTAGTGGCGATCCGGTGGCTGCCTTTGGCGGTATTGTGGCAGCCAACCAGGCGGTTACCTTGGCCATGGCCGAGGCAATGAAGTCAGTCTTCTACGAGATAGTTATCGCCCCGGAGTATGAGGCAGAGACTCTTGAGTTACTAAAGCGCAAGAAGGATTTACGTATTCTGGTTGCCGAGTTACCACCAGGCTATGGTAAAGCGGAACCAGGCTACCTTGATTTCCGCAGAGTCAAGGGGGGATTTCTTGTCCAGAGCTCTGATTCCGTTCCTGAAAGTCGTGTCAATTGGAAAACAGTAACCAGGCGTGAGCCAACCAAGGCCGAAATAGAAGACCTGCTTTTTGCCTGGCGGGTGGTTAAGCACATAAAGTCAAACGCTATTGTGCTGGCCAAGGATAAGACACTTTTGGGCATGGGTGCTGGACAACCCAGTCGGATTGTCAGTGCTCAGATAGCTAAAGAAAAGGCGGGAGAGAGGACGGTGGGTAGTGTGCTGGCTTCGGATGCTATGTTCCCCTTCTCTGACGTGGTCGAGGCAGCCGCTGCCGCCGGGATAACCGCTATTATCCAGCCCGGCGGCTCAATAAGAGATGAGGACTCAATTAGGGCGGCTGATGAACACAATATAGCTATGGTTTTTACCGGCGAAAGGCATTTCCGGCATTAAACAAAAATAGTGCAGGTTTTGAAGGGGCTTCGCCTCCCTTACATAACCAATTCCCCTCCCTTATAAAGGGGGTAGGTTGATAAACAACCTCGTAGTCAGCAACTGCGGCGCCTAGAAAGGAGATGAAGGTTATGGTTAATGCAGTTTTAGTGGTAGATATGCTCCGAGGTTTTCTGGAGGAGGGTTATCCCTTGTTCTGTGGGGATAGAGCCCGCCGCATAATCCCCAATATACAGCGTCTCCTGGAGCAAGAGCTGACCCAGGGTTCCAAGGTTTTCTTCATTTGTGACCACCATACGCCTGATGACCCTGAGTTCAAGATGTTCCCTCCGCACTGCATTGCGGGCACTATTGAGGCGGAGGTAATTCCTGAGTTAGCCAAGTACCCGGGTGAGGTAATCCCCAAACAGCGCTATAGCGCCTTTTTTGGTACCACGCTTGAGGAGAAGCTGAATAAGCTTAAGCCGGAGAAATTGATTGTTTGTGGCGTGTGCACCAATATTTGTGTGCTGCATACCGTGGCTAACGCCAGGAACCGCGACTGGGAAGTTGAGGTGCCGGCTGACTGTGTTGCCTCGTTTGATGAGGCAGCCCATCGCTTTGCTCTGGAGCATATGGAGAAGACGCTAGGGGCGAAGTTGACCAGCGTTGGGCGTGGCCAGGTGAAACTACCTAAATTTGAACCTTCTGAGGCGGTGCTGTCTGGGGAGACGGCTGACATCTACTTTCTCCGCACTGTAGATATATTGCGTCATGAGGCGCTTAACCCGGTAGCTACTATGGAGGTTTTTGCCAGTAGAGCCGGGGTACTCTGTGGTATGGAGGAGGTCAAGGCTCTGCTTTCCCAAGTTTTGCCTGAGGGTAATCGTGAGGTATGGGCTCTGGCCGAGGGTGAGACGATGGAGAAGAAGGAAGTGGTGCTGCGTATAACTGCTCCCTATCAGAGCTATGGGCTATATGAAACCGCTATTGGTGGCATTCTGGCCCACTGTAGTGGTTGGGCAACGGCCGCCAGGGAGTGTGTCGAAGCTGCCCGAGGGATACCCGTTATTAGCTTTGGTGCCCGCCATGTTCACCCCTCAGTGGCCGGGATAATGGATTACTCGGCTATCATTGGTGGCTGTGCTGGTTGTTCCAGTGTGGCCGGTGCCAAGCTGACTGGTATTGAACCATCAGGGACTATGCCCCATGCCCTGATTATAATCATAGGGGATACGGTTAAGGCTACCTTAGCCTTTGATAAACACATGCCACCTGAGGTCTCTCGCGTCTCTCTGGTGGCTACCTTTAAGGATGAAGCTGAGGAAAGCCTGCGGGTAGCTCAGGCGCTGGGGAAGAAGCTCAGTAGTGTGCGGCTTGATACTCCCGGTGAGCGGGGCAAGGTTACTCCCGACCTGGTCAAGGAGGTGAGAGCCAGGCTGGATTTGGCTGGTTTTAAGCATGTCAAGATTTTTGTCAGTGGTGGTGTTAACTTGGAACGTATTAAGCAATTTATTGACGAGGGGGCTCCAGTTGATGGCTTTGGCGTCGGCAGTTATATCACAGGGGCTAAACCGATTGATTTTACCGCTGACCTGCATGAGATAGAAGGCAAGCCAATTGCCAAACGGGGCCGAATCCCCGGTATCACCCCCAATCCCAGACTTAAGCGGGTGATGTAATCGGAGGTAGTGTGGAGATAAAGATTCTAGGCGTTTGCGGTAGCCCGATAAAGCGAGGCAACACTGAGATATTTTTGGAGGAGACTCTGAAGGCAGCTAGGGAGATGGAGAATGTTAAAACCGAGGCTGTTTTTCTCTCTGAAAAGGATATCAGTGATTGTCAGCACTGCAATTGGTGCCTTACCGGGCAGAAACCGGGTCAGTTCTGCAAACAGAACGACGATATGAATGGAATCTATCCGTTGCTGGTAGAGACAGATGGCCTATTATTGGCATCGCCTGTCTATTTTGGCCGTCTTTCGGGGCGGATGGCCTGTTTTATTGATAGACTTCGTGCCTTTACACACGGGAAGTATTATCGTGGTCGGCTCAAAGGTAAGGTCGGCGGTGCCCTTGCCGTAGGCTGGACTAGACATGGTGGTGTGGAAACCACTCTGCTCAGTCTAAATTTTGCCTTCTCATCACTGGGCATGTTAACTGCTTATGAGCGAGGCATCTCTTCAGGTGCCGGTGGAGTTTCTAGCCCTGGCGGCGCTGGGAAGTTAGTTCCTGACGACAAACTTACTGTTCTTAAGGATGAATACGGGCTTAAGTCAGCGCGCCGGCTGGCAAAGAGAACAGTTGAGCTTATAAGGATGACCAAATTAGGTAAAAGCGCATAATGTAATGAGATTATTTGCTACCTCACCCCCTTAATCCCCCTCTCCTTCAAAAGGAGAGGGGGAGAATATTTTTTGAAGGGGCAAAGCCCTTCCAACCTCCCCCCTCACTCGATAAATGACTCATGTTGATAAAGGACTCAAGGTCATCCCCTTTCGGGAACTTTGTGCTTTAATAGCTTCTCTTTAACCTCGTCTGGAAGCTCGGCTGGTATGGGTGGTTCCTCAGGAAGTTGGCCCAGCATGTTCCTCTCCTTCAGCTCAGTTACAACTCTCACGTGATTCTCGACACAGACTTGCATGGCGTTTTCAATTGCCAGCTGGGCCTGTTCTTGTACCTGCTCATGCACTTCGGCCAAGACTGCCAAGTGATTAGCGGTTGCCGCCGCAACTAACTGGTAAACAGTAGTATCTTTGCCCAACTCTTTGGCAATCTGGCAGATTTCCTCACCCAGATTAGTGAGCCGGTTGAATTCCTGTAATGCTTCTTGCAGTCTCGTAGTTTCACGTTCTTCTGCCCTGACTCTAACCCTGTTAAGCTGCTGCTCCATAAGCATGAGATTAATCTCCATAGCTCTCATTGGATTCTCTCTGGCCAAGGCTCGTAAAGCATTTCCCTGCCCGTTGGCAGATACGTCTATCGCTTTCTGGATGGCCGGCTTGGCTTCATCTGGTACCTTATCATATACCTCGTCTTCTAACGTGGAGATGTGCTTTGAGGTGGCTTCAGCCACTAATTCTGATATGTCAGCTATGCCTAGACCTTTGCCGCTGGCCGCCTCCATCTTTTGTGTAGCCATAGCCATGGCCTCATCATATCCATTGACAGCTATATTTACTTTTTCTGGCCGCCCTCTTTCAGCCAGGGCTGTCATTTCCTCTACGCGGGAGTTGGCAAACGTCAGATACAGTTCCGCCTTATCAGTGTCACCACCGGCAAACGCCACACGAACATGCTCAGTGCTGAGTTTCACCGGATACAGGACATCACCCGGCAGGCTGCCTTGCGAGGCGTAAGCGGTGCCCCCGCCCAGGGCAGAGATGGCTAATACGACTGCAACAATAATACCTACCATATTAAACCTCCTTTTGTGTGGTATTGGTGTTACCTGACCTGTATAACGAAACCATGGCCATTTTGTTACAGCTTGCTTAGCATGAATCTGCTCCATGAGCTGAACCCGCGCCCTCACCTTAAAGGCAGGGGAGGGCTTGACATCCGGTGGCTCTCGGATTTCAAGAGCTACCCTCAGCAGTGGCTCTAATTGCTTGCTTATAGAAGGGTATTTGGTCAGGCAGTCCTCAAGGCTGCACCTGCCTGCCTTGATATCCTCAATACATTGGGCGAGAATGTCTTCAAACTTCTTCAACATTAACCCTTCTCCTTTTCCAGGATGTGTCGCAGTTTCACCAGTGCCCGATGCAAGATGACCCTGATGGCTCCCTCACTCTTCCCCAAGAGGGAGGCGACCTCTGGATTCCGAAAACCTTCGACGAAGCGCAGCAGGATTACCTGTTGCTGATCACTGGGTAGCTGCAAGATAGCCCTCCGTAGCTGCTGCTGCTCAAAGTGGGCTTCGGCTGCTCCCTCTGGGGCCGCGGCTGAATCATCAGCCACCAACTCGACATCAAGATAAGCCTTGTCTTTCCTGGTTCGATAAAAATCTACCACTAAATTGTGGCTGATAGTCATAAGCCAGGCGAGAAAAGGACTGGCCGTTTTCTTGTATCTGCCAATGGCTTGCCAGGCTTTCAGAAAGACCTGCTGGGTCAAGTCCTCAGCATCGGCAACGTTGCCTACACGGTAATAAACGTGCCTGTAGACCCGGTCAGCATACATGTCATATAGTTTCCCGAAGGCATCGGCATCGCGACTGATAGCCCTCTGAACTAGTAGGACTTCATCAGCTTCTGTTTCGGCATGCTTATCTTCGTGCACTGCCCTCCATCTCCATAAACGAATAAATAACCAAAATGTTACAGCCCCTCTTCTTGAACCGGCTCAGTGGTCTAGCCCCGCTTAAATTTCAGACACAGAATTTGTCTGGTACTATCGATAACCTTTACCCTATCATCTATGCGCCAGCCGACTACCCACAGGATGTGCTGCGGTGAGCAGACAAGGGGAATTCGCTGGCGCCAGGCATGAGGGATTTTGGCATCAATCATAAACTCCCCTAGTTTCTTGGGCTGGCTCATACCCAGCGGCTGGAACCGGTCGCCGGGCTGGCGACTTCGGACTACTAGCTTATCGCCTGACTTATCAAGGTCAAAGTAGGCGGTAAAGAGATTGTCTATCAACCTCACCCCCTCGGTCCCCCTCTCCTTTGAAGGAGAGGGGGAAGAATAGTTGGTGAAGGGGCTCCGCCCCTTCACGCTTCCCTTGTCAAGGGGAAGGGGAGTTATAGTTTCCAAAGGGGCGAACGCCCTTCCAGGCTTCCCTTTTACTACGGAGGGGTCTATGATTGTTGCCTCAATACGCCAGCCAGACAGCCAGGTCTCACCTGGTATCTTCAGTGGAAACTCAGCTTCCAGAATGGGGAATGGGGATAGAGCCGCCGGGTCTGGTGCTAGTAGGTATCTATCATATTCTATGGAAAACATTAAACCCCCGGGCAGACTGATTCTTTTCCCGGCTGGCTTACTTAAGGCGGTCATTATCTCTTCAATGTGGCGCATCTCAATATCCTTGAGATTACCTAACAACATTTCTATGGCTGCCCGAAGCAGGTGTCGCTTTAGAGCAGGAGGTAACTCAAGAAACCTGTCCTTATCTAAGATAATGACGCTCTCTTGTTTCTGGGCAACTGTATCCCACAATTGGGCAACCTCCTCATCAAGGTAAGCAAGGTCATCACCAGCTATGCGAGCAGTCCGCAGCAGGGCTTCAGCCACCTGAGGGTTATAGCTACGGAGCAGAGGTAGAAGCTGTTGACGGATTCTATTTCTTAATGGAGATAGCGATAGGTTAGAGGCATCAAGCCGGGGCATAAGTTTGTGGCGGTGGCAATAGTTAGCGGTCTCCTGTCGGCTTACCTCAAGTAGGGGTCTTATTATTAGCACTGATTGCCACCGGGTGCTTGCTTCTAGACCACGAAGCCCTCTGGTTCCGGTTCCCCGGATTAGGTGCATCAAAATCGTCTCTATATGGTCGTCAGCGGTATGTCCTACCGCCACCCGGCTGGCTCCGATAGACCTGGCTACCTGAGCTAGAAAGGCGTATCTTACCTCACGTGCTGCCTCTTCTAATGAGATGCGCTGCCGGGTTTGATAGGTCTTTACATCACGCTGTTCTATAGTGGCCGGGATACCCAGGCGGTGGGCCAGGTCGGAAACATACTGGGCATCAGCCGCAGACTCAGCACCCCGCAACTGATGGTCAAGGTGGGCTACATGGAGCTTTATGCCCAGCTCGTCCTGGAGCTTAACCAGGATATGTAGCAGGCAGACTGAATCCGGGCCACCGGATACTGCCACCAGCAGTCGGTGCCGACTTGATACCAGGTGATACTCCTGGATGAAGTGTAGCACCCGCTCAGGTAACGCTTGCCTTCCCCTTACCATTGCCATTTCTCTCTCTATGGTGTTTTAATTATAGGTAGCTGAGGTAGGAAAAGGCAAGCTGATTATGGGAAGTCGTTTATTAGGGAAAGTTTGAAGGAGAGAGATACTAGAGGAGAGTCAAAGAGAGGCTTGCCTCTCTTATATAACCTCTCCCCCTTCCCCTTGATAAGGGGAAGGGGGACAAAGAGGGATAGGGTTACTGAGCAAAACTCTAAAGAGAGTGAGGTTGATAAACACTCTCTTAAGGTAGTCTATTGCTCAGTGCTAGCTAGATGGCAGGTATCATTAAACAGTGTTAAGCGGGTGGCTTGTTCGTCAAAGGTGAGAATGCTGATACTGCCCGGGTTTAACCTGAGCCTGTCTATTTGAGGTAGGGGTAGGTTAAGCACCGAGCAGACGGTGGTCAGAATAGAGAAGTAGTGGCTGACTACTACCAATGCCCCATCACCATGCCTATTAACCAGACGCTGGATAGTGCTCCACACCCTTTGCTGTACGCCAGTTAGTGATTCTCCACCAGGTAGTTTGGGCAATTCCCCACCTTGACTATGCCTGATTAAAAGCTGACTAAGGTGCTTACCCACCTCAGCGATAGACACTCCCTCCAATTCACCAACCTCAATTTCCCTTAGGGATAGTTCAATCTCTACCGGTAGCTGGTGGTAGCCAGCAATGACTCGGGCGGTGTCCCAAGCACGCTGTAGTGGGCTGGAATAGACAGCCTGAATCTCTTCCTGCTTCAGCCTCAGGGCTAGGCTTTCTGCCTGTTGCCGCCCCCTGTGGTTTAGCTGGGTATCGCTATTACCACCTTGAATACGCCTCAACCGATTCCACTCGGTCTCGCCATGTCTAACTAAGATAACCTTGGTCAACTATTCTCCCTTCAGCATTTATTCATACCATCTGTGGGCTATGCTCTAGATTCTATTCGCCAGCTTAGTCATTAGTATTAGTAAACGACTGGGTCAACCTGTCCCCAAGATAAGCTTGGTGCGGTGTATGGACTGGGGGTGATGGGTAAAGCCCAGGGCAATGGTAACCTGCTCCGGCCTTCCTGAACCGCTACTATCGCAGCGTAGTCTCATACCTATAGTGCCATATGGGTGATGCCAGCTAGTAAGCCACAGGTCATCAATCAAAGCCCGCAGGTCATAATGCCTGGTGCCAGTATCCCTCTGGTGTTGCCAGGGCAGGTGCTCTAGTGAGAGCAGAGAGGTAAGGGCTGCCTCGACATCCTTTTGGCTCTTTTCCGTCTCTACTTCAACCCTATATTCGGCATAGCGAACCTGTGACTGTAGAGATGGCAGACCCAGGGCTATTTGATATACCTGCAGTATTTCAATGCCAAGTGGTAGCTGTTGACTTACTGCCTTAATGAAGAAGTGGGGGGAGACCCACTTGGTGCCAAAGATGTCCATTAGCTCGGCTTCACTAGTTACCCCTATGGGGAGCGGCGCCGCTAATGATATTCGGGGGTGGGGACTAAATCCTTCTGAGTAGGCAAGAGCTATCCCCGCCCGATGAAGCGCCCTCTGCCACAGGCGCATAATATCCAGGTGGGAGATGAATTTTACCTCCTCTCCTCGGCAAAATCTAACCCGCAGACGCTGCACCGCTTTCCTTAGTCAGTAGAATTTCCTCGATTTTAAGCCCCCGCATCTTGGTTATTACCAGCTTTAAGCCCTTATACCTTAGTTGCTCGCCCTGTCTGGGTATATGCCCCAAAAGGTGGAGCACAAAGCCGGCTACCGTTTCATAATCACCCTCGGGCAATTCCAGACCCATCTCTTCATTTACTTCCTCAATACGCATACCACCGTCGATTTGGAAGGTGTACTCATTGATGGCTTCGTATTCCTTCTCTGCCTCGGCGAGCTCATCCCCTACCGGACCAACGATTTCCTCAACCAGTCGGCTGAGGCTAACGATGCCAGCAGTGCCGCCGAACTCGTCAACAACTACTGCCATGCGGTAATTTTTATCTCGCATCTCGGTGAAGAGTTCGCTGATACGCTTGGTCTCCGGGGTAAAGTAGGCGGGACGAATGAGGTCATCAATAGGGCTCTCGTTATCAATGCTGCCCTTAGCCTGAGCCATAAGCACGTCCTTTACTGAGAGAATACCGACGACATTATCCATATTATCCTCATACACCGGGAAGCGGGATAGCGGTGATTCAGCATAGGTGCTAAGGAAATCAGCTAGTTTAGCACCTTTCTCCACCCATACCACCTCGGTGCGCGGTATTAATACCTCTCTGACCAGTCGGTCACCAAAGTCAAAGACCTTATGCAGCATCTCAGCCTCAGCCTCCTCCACTATTCCCTCTTTGTGTCCCACCGAAATCATGGTGCGGATTTCCTCTGCGCTGACCAGAGACCGAGGTACCGGTGTGCCACCAACCATCTTGGTGACACCAGCAGCTATCCAGCTTAGCACGACGACAAAGGGTGTAAGTAGCCAGGATATCATCTGTATTGGTCGTGCAAGTACTAGGGATAACCTCTCGGCATGCTGGATAGCTATGGTTTTGGGGGTAGTCTCAGAAAATATCAGGAGGATAATAGTCACCCCGATGGTGGCAAACAGCACACCCCACTCTTCCCCCCAGACAGAGACAGCCAAAATGGTGGCTAGAGCCGCCGCCGCGGTGTTGACAAAGTTATTACCCAGAAGGACGGTGGATAAAAGCTTCTCCGGCCGCTCAAGCATTCTAGCTACTCGCTTGGCACCTCTAACCTTAGTCTCAACCAGATGCTCGAGCCTGAACCTCTGCAAGGAAATGAAGGCGGTTTCTGCACTGGAAAAGAAAGCTGACAAAAGAAGACAAATAACAAGCAACACTAAATACAGTGTTTCAATACCAGACATATATAAATATCACCCCGCTCCCCGAGTAAAACAGGACCCCCAGTTAGTTCTTCGTTAATTCATCATAGCATTAGCTAATAGGTGTGTCAAAGGAATAGACTGGGGTTGTTATTGAGGGTAGATTGAAGGGGCAAAACCCGTTCAAGTGCCTTTCTCCTTTTGATGAATTAGTAACCCTATCCCCTGTATCCCCTTCCCCTTAGTAAGGGGAAGGGGAAGATTTATTTTTAGAGGGACTAAAGCCCCTCTAAACTCCCCTTTTCTACCAGGGTGTCTAAGAGGAGCGAAGCCCCCTCTTTTTATATCCTTCCTCCTCTCCTTTAAAGGAGAGATACTATAAGGAGAGTCAAAGAGAGGCTTCGCCTCTCTTAAATCTATGCTATAATCCAGATATATGAAAATTCTGGGTATTGAGACCTCGTGTGATGAAACGGCGGCAGCAGTGGTGGAGGATGGGACTAGAATTCTGTCCAGTCAGATTGCTTCTCAGGTGGAGATTCACGCCCGCTATGGAGGGATTGTCCCTGAGGTAGCCTCTAGGCAGCATATTCTAGCTATTATCCCCATACTAAAGCAGGCAATGGCTGAGGCTGAGGTTTTCTGGGATGATGTGGATGGCATTGCAGTTACCATTGGACCTGGCCTGGCTGGCTCGCTGCTGGTAGGAGTAAATATGGCCAAGGCTTTGGCTTTGGCTCACGGACTACCTATTACTGGAGTTAACCACCTTGAAGGTCACATCTACGCTAACTGGCTAATTAACCGTCGGGTTAATTTCCCCGTGGTGTGTCTCATTGTTTCTGGAGGACACTCAGACCTAGTGTTAATGAAAGGGCACGGGGATTATGTGGTATTGGGGCGAACGCGTGATGACGCTGCCGGTGAAGCCTTTGACAAAGCCGCCAGGATTTTAGGCTTAGGCTACCCTGGTGGTCCAGCCATTCAAGAGGCAGCCAGTTCAGGCACAGCTTCTCTTAAGCTACCTCGCGCCTGGCTAAAGGGGAATAGCGACTTCAGTTTTAGTGGGGTCAAAACAGCACTGCTGCGCTTGGTGGAAGGGGGTAAGGTTTCATCCAGGGCTGATGGCGCTACCAGCTTTCAGGAGGCAGTGATTGATGTCTTGGTTACCAAAACCGTGGCCGCCGCCAAGGAGCACCGGGTGAAGCAGATTTTACTGGCTGGTGGGGTGGCATCAAATAGTTTGCTTCGCCACTGGCTGGTGGAGAATTCACCCATCCCGGTCTTGGTCCCCGAGCCGGTGTT
>JAUVZE010000074.1 GCA_030602665.1 Dehalococcoidia bacterium | reverse complement strand
TAAATCCAGTGTTGGCGACGGAAGAAGTAGAGCATACCGCTAACAATGGCTATCCAGATAACAAACACAATGATGAGAGAATAACCCTCGTTCTGGAATGGCAAGGGGATATTCATCCCGTAAATAGAGGCCACTACAGTGAGAGGCAGCAAGATAGTAGCAATGATGGTCAACATTCGTATTACCTCGTTGGTACGATTAGTCGCCAGCGAATCATGGGTATCGTTTAGACCCTCAATTATCTCCTTGTACTCATCCAGGGCATCCCAAATCTTATCCACATGGTCAACCGTGTCTCCGAAATATGCAGCTAAATCCATCTGGGTAAAGCGACGAATCTTAGGCTCCAGGCTGCCAATAACCGCCCTCATCGGCCAGATGATGCGACGGAAGGAAATGACATCGCGCCGAAGTGTAGAGATTTCCTTTATTGCTCTAGGCATCTCGTTGGCGAAAATGTTATCCTCAACGCCTTCAATATTATCACCAATCTTGTTCAGTATGGGCAGGCAGTAGTCAACCAGTCTATCAATTATCCGGTAGAGGAGGTAGCCAGAGCCCTGGTTGAAATTCTCTTGCCGTGACTCTTCATCAATCTGGCATTCTCGGAACAGCTTTACCAGTGGCTTAAGCTCTCCTTTGTGCAGAGTAACCAGGTAGTTTTCGCCAATGAATACTGACACCTGACTGCGTGTAGTTACCCGTGCCTCTTTACTAAATACCGGGAAGTGAAAGACCAAAAACAGATAGTCTTTTGGTGGCCCATACTCATCTATCTTTGGTCGCTGTATTCGGCTGAGACAGTCATCTAAATCCAAGTGATGGAAGGGATAATTCTGAGCCAAGTATTCTGTCTCCTGCTCTGTGGGTTTCTCAATGTTGACCCAAGTCAGGTCGCCCCAGGTAAGTGACTCTAGATTTAATTGTTCCTCTTTTTTAACCTTAGGGATAGCCATGGCAATTACCCTTTCAATATAGTCGGCTCTATTTTACCACAATTGTTGCTTGATAGCACCTAACTTGATATACTGAGAGAGTATTTTAGATGAGGTCAGACTAAAGATGCCGCCCCCCTGGAGACATAGGATTAAGCTCAGGGTGAAGAAGGCACTGGGAATGAACATATTCCTGTGTGATAGCTGTAAATGGAATTGGCGTGGGGCCTGCCATAACCCAGACCGCCCCAACGCCACCTGGTGCCCTGACTACGCAAAACGAGGAAAGTAATCCTATTTTCTTTCTAAAATCAGAGCCATTCCCTCACCACCACGTCGAACTTAAAGTCTCAGCGCATTACTTCTAGGTTTTATAACTATAAAATTGGGATTTCATTTATTATATTCGTAGAATCCCTTCCCTGTCTTGCGTCCCAACCAGCCGGCGGTGACCATCCTCCTCAGTAGGGAAGGCGGAGCATATTGAGGCTCTTTAAATTCATCGTACAAGGCGTTAGCAATGAAAAGAACGGTGTCATTACCGATAAGGTCAGCTAGGGTTAGTGGTCCCATAGGATGATTTAAACCCAGGTTTATCCCAGCGTCAATGTCCTCCTTGGTGGCAACCCCAGCATCTAGCATGCGGACTGCATTGAGTAAGTAAGGTATCAGCAAGCGATTTACAATAAAGCCCGGGGTATCCTGGGCAATAACAATGGTCTTTCCCAAGGACTTGCCAAAGGTCTGACCAATTTCCAGGGTCTCGCCGCTGGTAGCAATAGTCTTAACAATTTCCAGTAGTTTCATCACTGGCACCGGGTTCATAAAATGCAGTCCCAGCACCTTATCTGGTCTGCTGGTAGCCATAGCCATACCAATGATAGATAGGCAAGAGGTATTAGTAGCCAAGATAGCATGCTTCGGGCAGATTTTATCCAGCTCAGCAAATATCTTCTTCTTTAAATCCATATTCTCAATAGCCGCTTCTATCACCAGGTCACAGGCAGCAAAGTCCGTAGTATCAGTGGTGCCTTTAATGCGATTACGTATACTCTCCTTGTCCTGCGGGGAGAGCCTGCCCTTCTCCACACCCCTATTTAGCCTGGAATCTATAGATGCCAGCCCCTTATTTAGCAGTTCATCGCTTATCTCCGAGACCAATACCTGATAGCCTGCCTGAGCACAGACTTGAGTGATACCAGCACCCATTTGCCCACAACCAACTACACCAACCTGCTTAATTCCCATAGTCCTCCCTTCGTGTATAAGCTATTTTCCCTGGTAAACAGGGTTTCTTCTGGGTTTTTCGGTGAAAGCGGTAATTCCCTCAGCAAAGTCCTCTGTACCCATGAGGTAAGCCTCCAAGGAGTTCTCCAGCCGTAAGCCCTCCTCCAGAGTCAGGCTGTAACCTCTAACCATTGCCTCTTTAGCTGCTCTCACTGCCAGAGGCGCTGCTGCCTCGGAGATAGCTTTAGCCCATTCTCTTGCTTTGGGCATAACCTCTTCTGGTGGGACAACCTCGTTAACTAAGCCGATGCGGTATGCTTCCTGAGCATTGATAATTCTGCCGGTGAGCACAATCTCAGCCGCCTTGCACCACGGGACCATTCGGGGTAACCTCTGGGTGCCTCCCCAGCCAGGTATCAAACCCAAGGTTACTTCCGGTGTGCCCAAACGAGCCTTCTCTGAAGCTATCCTTATATCGCAAGCCAGGGCTATTTCCAGCCCACCGCCTAGCGCCATGCCATTGATAGCAGCAATGAGTGGCTTCCAGATATCTAACCCACGCATGGGAGTAGTTGGTATTACCCAAGGACTGTCACGAAGGTGCTCTTTCATAAAGGGTAGGGTATCTTTTATATCGGCGCCACCACAAAAGGCTCTTTCACCAGCACCAGTAATGATACCAACCCATAGCTCAGGGTCATCCCGGAAGTCTACCATTGCCTCGTGTAGTTCTCGCAGTGCCTCCATATTTATGGCGTTCATTGCCTGCGGACGATTAATGGTAAAGATGGCAATTCTACCTTCCTTCTCATAGTCAATAGCCATAATAAGTCTCCTCTTACATTGTTGAAAGCTAGTAGCTTGGAGATGTTTATATTACCATCGGTTAAAGGCATCACCTCCTCTCAAACAGACTTGGCTACGGCTGAATTCAACTGGGGAAATACCTATTGATTCTAACAGGGGGCTAGCGTTATCGTCAAGGTGAGTCATCTCTTACCTGACCAATCCTCCCTTATTTAAAGAATAACCATGTCAAAGGTGTTTAAGAGGGGCTAAAGCCCCTCTTTTTTAGTACCGTCCCCCTCTCCCTCAAGGGAGAGAGCTACTAACGGAGAGTCAAAGAGAGGCGAAGCCTCTCTTATACAACCAAAGGGGATGGAGTTACCAAGCAAAACCTTAAAGGGGGGTGAGGGTGATACCAAATATCAATCTACTGACTATAATTAACAGTAGCCGAGTGATATAATTAAGTTAAGAGGTTAATGATGCGTGAGGCAATGCTCTACGAAAAATTGCCCAAATCCCGGGTGCGATGTCATATCTGCCAGTGGCGCTGTAACCTAGCTCCGGGCAAGTTCGGGGTTTGCCGGATGTATCACAACCGAGACGGTGTCCTCTACAATATGAACTATGCCCAGGCATCGTCAGTAGCCGCTGACCCAATTGAAAAGAAACCCCTATTCCATTTCTTCCCTGGTAGTCTCGTTTTCTCGTTAGGTGGTTGGGGGTGCAATTTTCACTGCCAGGACTGCCAGAACTGGGAAATCTCCTGTCCAGAGGTTGATGAACCATGGCGAGGTTCCCGAGAGACTCAACCACACGCGGCGGTAGAGCTAGCCAAACGCTACCAGTGTCAGGGTATTGCCTGGACATATAATGAGCCTACCATGTGGTTTGAATATACTCTGGACTCGGCCAAGCTGGCTAAGGAGAACAATCTGTATACTGTTTATGTGACCAATGGCTATATGACCCCTGAGGCACTGGATACTATTGGGCCCTATCTGGATGCCTGGCGGGTGGATGTTAAGGGTTTTACCGACTCCTTTTATCAAAAGCTGGCCAAGATACCCCGCTGGCGGGGAGTCCTTGAGGTCGCTAAGCGAGCTAAAGATAAGTGGCAGATGCATGTTGAGGTGGTGACTAACATCATACCTACTATGAATGATGATGACCAGCAACTGGAGGGTATTGCTAACTGGATAAGAGATGAGCTGGGGGAGCTAACCCCTTGGCATGTAACCAGGTTCTATCCCCAACACCGCATGATGCACTTACCCCCAACCCCGGTATCCACCCTGGAGCATGCCTATGATATTGGCAAGAAGGCCGGCCTTAAGTTTGTCTATGCTGGTAATGTTCCCGGGCATGAGAGCGAAAGTACCACCTGTTACCACTGTGGTAGGCATATTGTGCAACGGTTTGGCTATCAGACTAAGGTAATCGGTCTGGAGGACTCAAAGTGCCAGTTCTGCGGGGCAGAGCTTAACTTTAGGATGGCAAAGAGGAGGTTATGATGGTTAGAAATCCAGTTGTCGCCGGGCAGTTTTATCCCGAATCAGCTTCTCAGCTCAAGGCAATGCTTGAGCAGTTGGTTGATGAGAAGGCAGCCAAGGAAGAAGTAATTGGTCTGGTCTCACCTCATGCCGGGTATATCTACTCGGGGCCGGTAGCCGGGAGGGTCATATCTAGAATCAAATTTAAGGACACCTTTGTTATCATAGGTCCTAACCACACCGGTCGGGGGGAACCGCTTAGCATCATGACCGAAGGTATCTGGAAGACACCCCTGGGTGAGGTAGAGATTGACTCAGAGCTGGCAGAGCAGATTCTGACCGCCTCCAGTCACCTAGCGGAAGACTACCGGGCGCACCAGTATGAACACTCCATTGAGGTTCAAATACCGTTCTTACAATATTTCAAGAGTGATATTAAGCTCGTGCCCATCGTGCTTGCCCACACTTCTGGTGCCATTTACAAGGAAATCGGCCGGGAGATAGCCCGAGCCATTAAGGACTTAAATAAAGAGGCGGTAATCATAGCCTCAAGTGACATGACCCACTATGAGCCGCAAGAAACTGCCCAGAGGAAGGACAATCAAGCTATAGAAGCTATGCTGGATTTGAATGAGGACGAACTGTTAAGGCGGGTTGACAAGTTGAACATATCAATGTGTGGCTATGCCCCGGTGGTCAGTCTTATCTCCGCCGCTAAGCAGTTAGGGGCAACTGGGGCAGAACTGGTTAGATACCAGACCAGTGGTGACACCACCGGCGATTATACCAGCGTGGTCGGCTACGCCGGCATAATAATAACTGGGATGTCCCCGCTGGCAAGATTGGCCAAGAAAACGGTAGACACCTATGTTACAGAAGGTAAGGTTCCCCCGCCACCAGATGAACTTACCCCGGAGATGATGGAGAAGGCCGGGGTCTTTGTCTCCCTCCATAAGCTTGATGAGCTACGAGGCTGCATTGGCACCTTTGAACCCACCAAGGATAATGTTGCCGAAGAGATTATCGCCAATGCTATCAGTTCCGCCACCAGAGACCCCCGCTTCCCACCCGTTGCCCCCAGTGAGCTTAAAGACCTTGAATACAGTGTGGATGTCCTCACCAAGCCTGAGCCTATAGAGAGTAAAGACCAGCTAGCCCCCAAGAAGTATGGGGTTATCGTGGAGTGTGGGTTCAGAAAGGGTCTACTCCTGCCTGACCTTGAGGGAGTGGATACCGTGGACTACCAGATTGACATCTGCCGACAGAAGGCAGGCATAATGCCCGATGAGCCAGTAAAGCTATACAGGTTTGAGGTGAAGAGGTATAAGTGAATAATTAAAGGAGAAACTT
>JAUVZE010000062.1 GCA_030602665.1 Dehalococcoidia bacterium | reverse complement strand
CTGATATACGGTGACCGCGATGAGTTGGTAGCCGAGGGGAAGAAACGAGTCCAGGCGCTTAAAGCTAAAGGATATAGCAATGCCTGCTTCTACGGTGATAAGGAGTTGGACGGCCTACACGTTATGTATGTTCTGGATGATTCCCCTGAGGTTTATGGACTACCGGTGAACCCCCAGATTTCAGCGGCAACGATTGCCTGGCAGGATGTAATCCAGCCGCTAGGCTGGGCGCTGGGCGGGCTGACTTTAGTTGGGCTGGGAATAAACTATCTAATTGCCCGGGAAGCTAAACTAACTAAAGAACTACCTGGTAAGAAGGAGGAATAAGATAGTGCAAGAAGTTGAGCGCTATAGAAAGCCAACCCGAATTTTACACTGGGTACACGCTGGTGCTTTTGTTGCCCTGTTTCTCACCGGTCTTATCCTCTTTATTCCGCAACTGGGGTTCCTGGCGCAAGATAGCTGGACCCGTCTCATTCATCGTATCGCGGCAGTGGTCTTTATTGTGGCGCCCCTTATCTATATACCCATGAACTGGAAAGTAACCTTGAAAGGAATAAAGGATGCCTTTACCTGGGGAGCAGAAGACATCGGCTGGCTGCAAGCGGCTCCCCGTTACTATATGCTCTGCGATGAAGAGGCAATGCCGCCCCAGGGGCATATGAATACCGGTCAGAAGATGTGGTGGTTCATGGCAATCGTCTTTGGGGTAGTCTTTGTCATTACCGGGGCTATTATGTGGTTCGCCAAAGGGGCAGCTCCGGCGGCACTCCTGCAATGGATGGTCTTTTTACATGATGTTGCCTTCATTGCTACCGGCCTCATGTTTTTTGTTCATATTTATATGTCTGTGGTTCATCCCCTTGTGCGTCCTCTTAGAACCGGGTCGTGGAGCTCTATGGCTCGGGGTAAGGTATCGGTTGACTATGCTAAGTCACACCATGCTAAATGGTACGAAGAGATTACCAAAGCCAAGGAAGTGCAGACCAAGTGACAGCAGGGACGTATGGTGAGGTTCTGAAGAGACTAGAGGAGTGGAGAAAGAAGGAGGAGTGTTCATCTAGGTTCCTGGAGTTTTACCAAAGATTGCTCGGTATCCAAGCTAAGGCGACAAAGCAGATAGGTAAACCCAAGCCCGCTTTGAAGAGCAAAGCTAGCCATGAGCGAATAGAAAGTGGATGGCCGCTAATAAGCTTTGATGAACTCGACCTTGATTGGCCGCTATTACAGGACGTATTTACCGAGGTTACTGTTGCTTTTGCCAAGTATCCAGACCTTTTTGGTGAGATTCCCAAGAGCCTAAGGGAGCCTCGGCCAACACTCCCCGAGGAAATGGTGAAGGCGTGGCTGGAGGGAGCCAAGTTACCTTCCACGATAGCCGGCGATAACATTGATGAACACCTCTTAGAAGCTATTATCCAGGCCACTCTCAGGCCTTGGCTAACCAGCCAGGCTAAAGTGTTAGTGAGCTTGGTTAACCAGGAGCGCTGGCGACGCCGGTATTGCCCCATTTGTGGGGGGAGTCCCGACTTCGCTTTTCTGGATAAGGAGCGTGGGTCGAGGTGGCTTTTGTGCTCTCGGTGTGACACCGAGTGGCTTTTTCAACGGCTGGAGTGTCCTTACTGTGGCACCAAGGACCAGAATGCCTTAGCCTACTTCGCTGATGATGAAGGACTCTACCGCCTATACGTGTGTGAGCAGTGCCACACCTATATCAAGGCTATTGATTTAAGGCATACCGAGTCGGAGGTTTTATTGCAGCTGGAACGAGTGATGACCCTAGACTTGGATAGACAGGGGCAGGAGAAGGGATACCAACCCGGCTACTCTAGGATAAGCAGCCGAGTTATACCCCAATCTGAGGGCTCATAATAGTAGAGGCATGGGGGTAAGCAGCATGATGGAGCGTGAGATTTTGTTACCTTCAAAACATTCACTAACTGCTGGGATGGCGAAACTAACCAATGAGTCGGCACCAGAGGGAGTAGGTGGTGCTCAGAACATAACCTACAATCGTTTCTTCAACGGGGAGTGGTCCAAGGCATCAACCTGGGTGCCTGATGAGTTATCTTTAACTATCACCGTTAATGGTGAAGAACTGGTTACCATCCTCTGTACCCCGCTGAAGTTGAATTGTTTGGTAATTGGTTTTCTATATTCTGAAGGCATAATTACAAGTATTAGCGACGTGGCCAGTATGCGGTTATGTGAAGACGAATCCCTGGCTGACGTCAGGTTGAGCAAAACCGAACATCCACTACCAGTACGACGCATAGTCACATCCGGCTGTGGTGGTGCTATAGGTTTTCAAACTCAAGGGCAGAAGGTAGATTCAGAACTGGTAGTGGCACCAGCAGAAGTGCTGTCGTTGATGAAACAATTACGACAGCAGGCACAACTGTTTCAGACATGTGGTGGTGTGCATACCTCGGCACTAGCTGATACCCGCCATCTCCTAGTAGTCGCTGAGGACATCGGGAGACATAACACGCTGGACAAGATTCAGGGCGAATGTCTACTGAGAGGGCTATCAACCAGGGATAGGCTGTTACTGACGACTGGTCGTCTTTCATCGGAAATGGTACTTAAAGCGGCGAGGATGCAAACCCCGATAGTTGTTTCGCGAAGCTCACCGATGGAGCGTGCTATCTCACTGGCTAGTGACCTGGGCATCACCCTGGTAGGTTACGCCCGTAGCCACCGATTATCTGTCTACTCTGGTGAAAAGCGGCTGCTGGGTCGCTAAGAGGTGAAGCGGCTGAGGAAGAACCACGCGGAAAAAGATTGCCCCCCAAGAAGGTTAAGAGCTAAACTAGAAGTGGGGACATAGTGGTGAAGCAGTGGGGTAGCCATGGGTAAGACATCAACTGAAATGAGCAATGACAAAAAGTTGACTTTCCTTGGGCATCTTGGGGAGCTACGGCAGCGTTTAATCAGGTGTGTAATCGCAGTAATAATTACTTCAATTATCTCCTTCATATTTGCCAAACAGATTTTCTACATCCTGATTCTGCCAACTGGGGGCATCAACCTCATTTACGTCGAAATGACGGAGATGATTGGCACCTATATGAAAGTCTGCCTTACCAGTGGCATTATACTCGCCATGCCCTACCTCACTTACCAATTTCTAATGTTCGTCTCTCCAGCGCTTACCCGCAAGGAAAAGAAGTATGTTTATTTGATACTCCCTTGGATAGCACTACTGTTCGTGGGGGGTGTTGCTTTCGGCTATTTCATTCTGATACCACCAGCAACTAAATTCCTAATCACCTTCGGTAGTGACATCGCTACTCCTCAGATTAGGATTGGTAACTACGTCTCAATCGTATCCAGGCTGCTACTAGCTATCGGGCTTGCCTTTGAGATGCCAGTAGTGACAACCTTCCTATCAAGGCTGGGTATTATCACCTCCAAATGGCTGGCTAGTAAGAGAAAGCTAGCCATTATATCTGCCTTCATCCTCGCTGCCATAATTACTCCAACCTTCGACCCCATAAATCAAAGCCTGGTGGCCGTTCCCTTAATAATCTTATATGAGATGAGTATCTGGCTAGCTAAGCTTGTCCAGCGAAAGGAACCCCGGGAAGTTACTTCTTTAGCCACACCGGTTTCGTAAGGCAGAAGCAGCCGAGTCAAATAAAGGCGCATCCGGTCATCGAGTAGGATTCAGGTTAGCAGTGGCATCCTGAAGAGCTTGAAGCACCTCTTCATCCTCTTCGGGGAGGACAGAGCGTGGGTCAAGGAGTAACATGTTACCACTAATCCGGCCAACGACGGGCATTTTCTGACACCGCAGCCTTTCACTAAGAGCTTGAGCCGTGCTTTTGCCTTCTCCGCCAATGGCTACCAGTCTCGTGGGCAAGGTGCCCCCGGGCAGGCTACCACCACCTATCATGGTCTCCCCTTCTACCACTCGAGCCAAACCCTGGAGAGGCTGTGCCCATCGCCTGGCGCGCTGGTCAATCTCTGCCAGTGGAGCGGAAATCATACGCCATACCGGGAGCTTACTTACCGCTTCACCTTTCAGGTAGTGAATTAAAGTAGCTACCAGACCAGCTAGCCTTATCTTGTCAATTCGCGCTGCTCGTGTTAGCGGGTGTTTCTTTAGCTTGTCAACAAACTGTTTCTTACCGACGATAATCCCAGCCTGAGGGCCACCCATAAGCTTATCCCCGGAAAAGAAGACCAGTCCGGCACCAGTGGCGATGCTTTGTTGTACCATTGGCTCCGCATCAAGTCCAAACTTGGTCGTGTCTAAGAAGCAGCCGCTGCCCAGGTCGTCAAATACCGGGAGGTCATACTGCCTGCCCAACGTTACTAACTCGTCAAGAGTAACCAAATGAGTGAAACCCATTAGCCTGAAGTTGCTGGAGTGAACCCGCATTAGTGCCGCTGTCCGGGGGTTAATTGCCTGTGCATAATCAGTAACATAGGTGCAGTTAGTGGTCCCTACCTCAACCAGCTTCGCCCCACTTTGACGCATTACATCAGGGATGCGAAAACCACCACCAATCTCCACCGCTTGACCTCGGGAGACGATTACCTCCCTCTTCTTAGCCAAGGCGGTAAGAGCTAATAGTACGGCCGAGGCATTGTTGTTTACCACCAGTGCCGCCTCAGCTCCGGTTAGCTGGCACAAAATCGGCTCGATATGAACATAGCGAGAACCCCGCGTCCCACTATCAAGGTCAAACTCCAGGTTGCAGTATCCGTTAGCCACCCCATTCATCGCGGATATTGCCTCCTCACTGAGTGGGGCACGACCCAGGTTAGTATGCAGTATTACGCCACTGGCGTTAATAATAGGGCGCAGGCTGGGGTTTTCTAGGGCATATACCTGGGTGCAAATAGATTCTACTATCTCATCAACCGAGGGACAGGGATTACCAGCCGCAATAGCTAGGCGAGCGTGCTCAAGGTACTGGCGGATTAACTCTACAAGAGAGGCACGTGGATAGAGCTCCTGAAGCCGTCTAATGCGCTCTTCGGAGATTAGTCTATCCACGCTAGGCAGGCGACGAAACTCACTTTCCATTATGTGAGTATTTTACTATATCTAGACCCACTTTCAAAGTTCACTCTCACTTACTTTTCACACCATTATCGTTGGCGGCGTTAATTGAATTCTTCTTTCTGCGCTTCCCCACCTTTTGCCGGAACCTGTACCACCAGAAGTAAATAGCCAGTGGTATCGCCAGTAACCTGTCTATAAGGTAGACCTTGTTATTGCCCACTCTGTAAAATGCCTTCTTTCCCCTTCAGTGAGGAGTATTATAGGCTTTATATTAGCCGCTTTGTGGTATCAAGCGCCTCAGCCTTATGTAGCTTATCTTGGCTCTCTAGATGGTCAATATACAAGGTGCCATCAAGGTGGTCAATCTCATGTTCCAATACCTCAGCCATCAGGTCGGTGGCTTTAATTCTAATCGTTTTACCCTGACGGTCCCGCCCCTTAACCGTTACCGAAGCTGACCGCTTTAGCTCGCCAAAATAGCCAGGAATACTTAAACAGCCCTCGGTTACCTCTTGCTCCCCATCGCGTTTAACTATCTCTGGATTGATGATAGCCATCGGCTCTTCGTCTGGCATCTGAAGCACCGCAACCCGTAGGGATATTCCTACCTGAGGAGCAGCTAACCCCACCCCATTTGCCTGCTGCATCGTCTCCAACATGTCATCAATAAGCCGCTGAATTGACTTACCAATTCGGGATACTCTTTTAGCTTTTTGCCTTAGCACCGGGTCGTTAGGAAAATGAGAGATTGGTAAAATTGCCATGCTACTATCCTTTCCTTTCCTCAGGGCATAGCTTCAGTTCCACTCCCTTTTTATCCTTGAACACCAGGGCTCCGGAAGGACAAACGCTAACGCACTCCGCGCACTCCAAGCATCTGAACTTGCCAAGGGGCTCATCAGCAAAGGTGGTAACCACCCGCTGAAAGCCACGGTGGGCAAAGCCGAGGACACCTATTCCCAGATGCTCCCGGCATACCCATACGCACCGTCCACAGAGCACACACTTGTTAGGGTCATAGATAAATAGCGGGTTACTATCATCTATGGGGAGTTGCCGCATAAGTTTCTTAAAACGCTTTGATTTAAGCTTAATATTAAGCTGGCGAGCGATTTGTTGCAGGTCGCAGGAGCCATTTTTGGTGCAGTGGGCACAATCCACTGGATGGGAGGCCATAATCAGCTCAAAGGCGCTGCGGGCCAGCCTTAACGCCTTTTCTCCTCTGGTATTTACCACCATACCCTCGGCTACCGTCTCGGTGCAAGCAGTAACCGGCTCGTCCTTACCCTCCACTTCAACGAAGCACAGTCGGCAGGCAGCCGCCGGTTCATAATTATCCCGAAGGGCACACAGGTTGGGAATATAGATACCATTGTCAAGCGCTACCCAAAGGAGTTTCTCCCCCTTACCGGCAGTTATTTTCTTGTCATCAATTGTTAGCGCTACCGTCTTCATTTCTTACTTT
>JAUVZE010000018.1 GCA_030602665.1 Dehalococcoidia bacterium | reverse complement strand
AGCAAGTCCATAGTCTAGAGAAGTGGCTTGAACAACGGGGAGCAAGGGTTCGGTATGCTATTCACCCTGTCGCTGGACGTATGCCAGGGCATATGAATGTGTTGCTTGCCGAGGTAGAGGTGGGATACGATAAATTGTTTGAGATGGAGGCAATTAATGATGATTTTAACAAAGCAGATTTAGCTATCGTGATAGGTGCTTGTGATGTGGTTAATCCCGCTGCCTCTACTCGCCAGGGTACCCCGATTTCTGGCATGCCTATCCTGAAGGCTCATGAGGCAAATGCTGTAATTGTGTTAAACTTCGATGAAAAACCGGGGTTTTCCGGTGTAGATAACCCGCTCTATGGGATGAAACATGTGATTCCTGTTTGGGGCGATGCCAAAGTAAGTCTCAATGCCTTGCTCAGCAGCCTTCAAGATCTCTCAACACATCGGGGAAGGTAGCCTTAGGGAGCACTCCAGATACTTTCTTGCCACTTTACTCACCTCCTTACCTCTTCAACTGCTCTAGGTAAACAGCATCGGCTATTGACCCTAATATATTCAAGTTATATAGTGTAAATTAAGAGGAAAATGCTGATGACACATATTGAAGCCTTTGTTCACCAGTTGACTGAGGCACTTAAGGGGCGTAACGCTGATTATATAGAAGCTCGTCTTGAGGAGAGCCAGTCAAGCCATATTACCTACCGGGGAAGAGAGCTGGAATCTATTGGTAGAACTACTGCCATCGGGGGGAATGTGCGCGCCCTGGTAAAAGGTGGCTGGGGCTTTGTTAGCTTCAATAACTTAGGTGAGCTAGCAGGTAGTGTTGAGCTGGCAGTAAAGCAGGCCCAACTAGTGGGTAACCAAGAAAGCCAGCTGGCTCAGGTAGAGCCAGCGGTTGATGTGGTGTCAGCCGAAAAAGATAAAAATCCGGTGGCCATCCCTTTAGCGGAGAAGAAACAGCTGCTGGACGAATATAACGATATTATTTGGCGCACCCCCAGGCTCCAGACCTCAATCATTGGCTATAGTGATGGCTACAAAAAGGTCATCTTCTTAAATTCATTAGGTAGCTATATTGAGCAGGAGAGGGCGGACATTGCCCTGCGCCTGGCGGCGGTAGCCACCGAAGGCAGCGAAGTGCAGCAGGCAGGATTGAGCCTAGGGAGTAGGGGGGATTTTAGCCTAATTAAGGGTCGCCAACGAGAGGTAGAGCTAATGGCACAGCATGCCGTGGAGCTCTTGTCAGCACCCCAGGTAAAGGGCGGGGAATATACTGTGGTATTAGACCCGGTTCTGGCTGGTGTCTTTGTCCACGAAGCCTTCGGGCACCTATCTGAGGCTGACTTCGTTTATGAGAACGACCACCTGCGCCAGATTATGGTTCTGGGCAGAAGTTTTGGCAATGCCGAGCTTAATATCGTGGATAGTGCTGCTGTGCCTGGACTGCGCGGTAGCTACAAATACGACGATGAAGGGGTGCCAGCCACCAAAACCTACCTCATAAGGGAAGGCAAACTGGTTGGACGGCTTCACTCCAGGGAGACTGCCGCCAAGATGAAGGAAAAGCCTACCGGGAATGCCAGGGCCGTTAACTATCGCTACCCACCCATTGTCCGCATGAGCAACACCTATATTGAACCAAGAGTAACCCCCTTTGAGGATATAATTAGTGATATTAAAGAAGGGGTATATGCTAAGAACTGGTATGGCGGCACTACCAGCATGGAGATGTTCACCTTCTCCGCCGGCGAAGCCTATATGATTCGTCAGGGCAAGCTTGCTGAGCCGCTCCGCCCGGTAGTGCTTACCGGCAATGTGTTTACCACCCTGATGAACATAGATGCTATTGGTAACGATTTAGAGATGAATCAGGGTGGTGGTTGTGGTAAGGGGGAGCAGATGCCCCTGCCCGTCTCTAATGGTAGTCCCCATATCAGAATACGTAAGTGTCTCGTCGGAGGCCGGTGAATGGAAAATATCTTAGCTCAAGCTAAAAGGGTAGCTGAGGAAGCCGAGGTCTTTATGGTCTCCTCAGAGGAGACACCGGTTCAATTTGAAGCCAACCGCCTGAAGCATATTCAAAGCAAGCAGAGCCATAGTGTGGCGCTGCGTATTATCAAGGGGGGTAAAGTGGGTTATGCCTCAACGACGAAGTTAGATGACAGCCAGGAACTGGTTAGTATGGCAATGGAAACAGCTGAGTTTGGCATGCCGGCTAGGTTTGAGTTTCCGTCCCCGACTTCCTATCCGCAGGTTGAAGTCTTTGACCCCGATATAGAATCTATATCTATTGAGGAAATGATTAAGCTTGGCGAAGAGCTTATAGTTGCGGTTACCAGTCATACCCCAGATATTATCTGCGAGGCGGGGGTAACCAAGAGTGTAGTCTCAGTCCATATTATAAACTCTCAAGGTGGGCAGACAAATTACCGAAAGAGCGTTTTTAGTCTGGGTGTTGAGGGAACTCTGATTCGTGGCACCGACATGCTCTTTGTTGGTGAGAGCCAAAACTCCTGCCACCCTCTTCTTGAGCCCAAGGCAGTAGCTGAGGTAGTGCTCCAGCAGCTTGAGCTAGCTAAAAACCAAGCCACGGTGCCAAGCAAGCCACTGCCGGTAGTATTTACTCCCTACGGGGTAGCTAGTGCCCTCATCTCACCCCTGATGGTGGCTTTCAATGGCAAGATAGTTCTGGAGGGGGCTTCACCGATAGGTAATAGACTTGGTGAACCGGTTTTTGACAAGAAGCTATTGCTTTGGGATGACCCCACTATAGCCTACCGTCCGGGAAGCCGTCCCGGTGATGATGAGGGTGTACCCAGTCAATGCACACCTCTGATTGAGCAGGGGACAGTAACCAATTTTCTCTATGACCTGCAAACCGCCGCTCTGGCTCATACCCGGAGCACCGGTAACGGCAGTAGAGGTCGTGGTGGGTTGCCAACCCCCTCTCCCAGCACCTTTATTATCGCCCCGGGCGATACTACCTTTGACGAGATGGTTCAGGATATAAAGGAAGGGCTGGTTATCGAGCAATTGATGGGCGCTGGACAGGGCAACATTTTGGGTGGTGATTTCAGTGGCAATGTCCTTTTAGGTTATAAAGTGGAAAGTGGTAAAATAGTAGGTAGGGTTAAAGATACCATGGTCTCGGGGAATATCTACCAGATTCTTAAACAGATTATTGCTATTGGTAACGAAGCCAGATGGGTGGGGAGCTTCCTTAACACCCCACCCCTCTACTGCCCCAGCCTGTCAGTAGCCAGTAAGGGATAGCCCTGATAATTGAGGTGAGGAGGAGGTTGAAATGAAAGTGCTAATATTCTTTTTCTTAATAGTAAGCGTTTTGCTGCTAGTAAGCTGTGGTGGCATAGATTATGAGGCTATGATACATCAGGAATTGGATAATTCAGGTATTGATTGGCAATCGCTTTTCTTTGACGTGAGAGTTGATGGTCTCAATAGTGTATTTATGTGTAATGCCGATACATCTTTAGAAATTATTAAGAACCCATTGTCTGCCAGCGAAATTGCTTCATTATGTTTGGATATCACTGTAGTAGCAACTAAGAATACACCCGGCGGGCCTTTAACTCGTGCAGACTTGATAGCCATTAATGGACAGTGGCTTGCTGATGCCGATTTAAAGACATCCTCTGGCAAAATTGTTATTGAGAATTATATCGCTATGGGCCAAATTATGACTTATCCAGATTATAAGAAAGTATTTGGGCTGAAATAACTAGTAAATAAGGAAAGGAGGTATGGCTGCCTCCCGTTTTAGCTCGGTTTTGGCTTTATTAGTTGGCAGTCAAAAGATAGGGGTTTCGAACCCCCCACGGTACTAAAAAACTAGTGGGGCATTGCGTAGAAAGTATCAAATATAGTTTCGCACATTCCTAAATTTAGCCATATATCTGGGGAGTCTGAGAGGGGCGAAGCCCCTCTGCAGAAATTTCTCCCCCTCTCCTTTGAAGGAGAGGGGGATACAGGGGGTGAGGTAGATAAGCAGTAAGAGACCGTTTAGTAGCTCAAACTGTCATTGCGAGCCCTTCGCTTCGTGTCATTCTGAGCGTAGCGAAGAATCTCATGGCGCTCAGGACAGGCTCCGCGAAGCAATCTCACTATTGCTTTCAAAGATTGCTTCGGCACCTCGTGCCTCGCAATGACAACTAAACAGCCTCAGTAACAAAGAAAGGCGTAGTGAAATGAAAGACTTAATTAAACTCCGTGCCCAACCAGAACTTAATACCCCCGTTATGCTAGCTGCCTGGCCTGGCATCGGTAATGTGGCACTTATAGTAGCTACCTATCTAAAAAGAAAGCTAGACTTCAAGGAACTGGGGGAAATTGAAGCTTCCAATTTCTTTGACCCCATTGGGATAATAGTTAAGGACAATGTGGTAGAGGCACCACAGTTTCCTCAGAGCCAGTTCTACTACTGGAAAAACAGTGGCGAGGGAAGTGATATAATATTATTCATCGGTGAGGACCAACCAACCACCAAGGGATATGAATTGGCTAACTGTGTCCTTGACCTGTCGCTAAGGTTTGAGGTTAAAAGAATATATACCTGCGCGGCGGCTATAACCCGAATCCACCACACTGAACAGCCTAGCGTCTGGGGAGTAGCCACCAGTCAGCAGCTGACAGAGGAATTGAAAAGATACAACCTAGTACAGCGGGGTAATCTTCAAATTGCCGGGTTGAATGGGTTACTGCTGGGTGTAACCAAAGAGAGGGGTATTGAGGGTGTCTGCTTATTAGGTGAGGTACCGATATACGCCACCCGAATACAGAATCCAATGGCGGCATTGGCGGTGCTTAAGGTTCTGACCACAATGTTAGCTATTAATGTTGATATGGCTGAGTTGACGCAGATGGCAATGGAGACCAAAGAGAGGCTGAAGCAGGTAGCTGCTGAGGCTATGGGGGAATATATAGAGTATTTTACTACGCCTATCTGGGAACATGGGGAAGAGGAAGAAGAGGAGGAATAGGAGCTGGAGCCGGCTATGTCATTACCCATTGAGGAGATTATCACTGACCTACGTGACAGTAGCCAGCCACTACGCAATTCCAGGCTGGTTGACCTGTCAAACCTAAACTCAGAGGAGCTGGAGCTTTGGGAACAAGCATGGGCCAACATTAAGCCAAAGCGGCGACAACAGATTATATATCGGCTGGTTGAGCTGGCTGAGGATAACTTTGAGCTTGACTTTGAAAGTGTCTTCAGGAGCTGCCTGAAGGACCAAGATGCTGAGGTCAGGAGCAAAGCGATTGAAGGGCTATGGGAGAGTGAGGTCACCTCTCTGATTAGCCCCTTTGTCAATCTACTAGAGCAGGATAGCTCAGAGAATGTTCAGGCAGCGGCAGCCATCGCACTGGGCAAGTTCGCCATGTTAGCCGAGCTTAATAAGCTACGCTCCGGTCACACATCCAAGGTATGCCAGGCTCTACTTGGTGTGATTAGTGATGAAAACAGGACTGTCGAAGTCAGGCGCCGGGCACTGGAGGCGGCTGCCCCACTAAGCCTCCCCCAGGTGGAGAAAGCCATCAGGGAAGCCCATCAAAGTCATAACCGCCAGCTTAAGATCAGTGCTATTTACGCTATGGGTAAGAACTGCAACCGTGCCTGTTTGCCTATACTGTTACGGGAGCTTTCCAGTACTGATGCTGAAATACGCTACGAAGCCGCCGGGGCATGCGGTGAACTGGGGGAAGAAGCAGCATCGCCTTATCTTATAGAACTTATCGATGACCCAGACGTTGATGTTCAGGTGGTAGCTCTTCAGGCGCTGGGTAAGATAGGCGGCAGTGAGGCTAAAGGGTGCTTGCAGAGGTGCTTGAATAATCCTAGTGAGGTAATCCGCCAGGTAGCAGAGCAAACTCTATATGAGCTAGAGGCAGAAGAAAGTCCGTTCACTTTTAGAGTCTAACCCTTGGGAAAAGTATGATTATCGGCAGTAAGATTATACTTCGTGACAAGAGATTAGCTGATGCCCAAGATGATTATACTTGGCAAACAGACCCAGCGCTAGCTCAGCTTGATGCAGCACCCTTGCTAGCGACAACCTTTTCCCAGTATTTAGCAGACTATGTCAGTGAGCTACGCTACGCTTCCCCGACCAGATATCGGTTCGCTATAGAAACCCTAGATGGTCAGCACATTGGCAACTGTACGTATTATGGCATTAATGAGGCAAATGGTGAAGCTGAGCTGGGTATTATGATTGGTAATCGTGACTACTGGGATAAGGGCTATGGTGCCGATGCCATAGCCACCCTTTTGAGCCATATCTTCCGCCGGACAAACCTCAAGCGAATCTACCTGAAGACCCTAGACTTGAACCACCGGGCACAGAAGTGCTTCCAAAAGTGCGGCTTCACCCCGTATGGACACCTAAATAAGGATGGATTTAGTTTTGTGCTTATGGAGCTCCACCGTAAGCAGTGGGAAAGGTGGCAATGGAAGAGGGACGATACAAACTGGACAAAAGAACATTAATAGACTTATTTTTTGATTCGGTTCACCTCATGATACTGCATTATGGGCTCTGGTTTAGAGAGACAGAGCACCAAATCGGGCTTGATAAAGCGATTATGGCTGATGAAATAGCCTGGAAACAGATTCTTTCCACCAGCCTGAGGAGGATTGCCAAGAGGCTTGGAATCCCAATGAAGGATGATACATTTGAGTTCCTTGCCAGCCTGAGCAAAGAAGACCTTGTTGGCCTCTTGGAAGATATGGGAAAAAACTGGCTGGCTTGCGATGGTATTTGGTTTCAAACAATAGAAAGAAATTATGATTATGAAATGTATACCGCCAAAAGAATAAATGACACCAATTGGGTAAGATTTTCCTATATAGAAGCAAAGACAATTATGAGACGGCTGAACCTGCCGGAAAATGGTGGCCTTTCAGCATTAAAGGAAGCCCTGAAATATAGGCAGTATGCCCTTATTAACCAACAAGAAATTGTTGAAATTGGTAGTAACAAAGTTATCTTCAGGATGAATGATTGTCGGGTGCAATCGGCAAGGAAAAGTAGAGGCTTACCAGATTATCCCTGTAAATCTGGCGGCATTGTGGAATATTCAAGATTTGCTGAGGCAATTGACCCCAGAATTAAGACGAAATGTATTGGCTGTCCCCCTGACCCACACCCGGAGGAATGGTGGTGCGCCTGGGAATTTGAAATAGAATAAATCTAATAGCAAGATAAACGATCCTGATGTTTTGCTCTTGACGGCTAATCCAAGCTAGGCTACATTTAATCCAAGCAACCTTAGCCGGGAGAACCATGAGCCTAGCCGATAAATATGCTGAATTCATATACCGAGTAGCCACCACTAAAAATAAGTTTAAGATTGTAGTAACACCAATAGGGATAATCCTCTGGTTTGGCTTAAGCGTGCTCTTTATTTTTGCCTCATTGTGGCTGGATAAGCTTTTGCCAATACATCTCTCCGTTTCACCGCCGAGTAACATATTCTTATCCCTGCCACTGATGGTAATTGGGGCTACCTTAGCTCTGTGGACAGTTTACACCTTTGCCAAAGCCCGAGGTTCCCCAGTTCCTCTCAACCCGCCCCGGAAGTTGGTAACCACCGGGCTCTACTCCTGGGTTAGAAACCCGATGCTCCTCGGTTGGATTATTATGCTATTTGGGGTAGGAATACTGCTTAACTCACTTTCCCTGATTTTCATCTTTACCCCGCTGTTTATCCTGCTCAATGTCCTCTATCTCAAAACTATAGAGGAGAAGGAGATGGAGAAGAAATTCGGTAAAGAATACTGCGACTATAAGGAAAGTGTGCCCATGTTTATCCCCAGGCTTGGTAAGCGGAAGTAGTTTTGGGCAATATGGAACCAAGCTAGAGCCTCACACCATAAAATATGCTATTATTATAATCACGCTATTGGGGGAGATGAGGTTGACCTCACCTAAGGTAGAGCCAGCAAAAGTAAGTGACGACCTTGCTATCCAGACCCTTAACCTGACCAAGATATTTAATAGTCTGGTGGCAGTAGATAGCATTGAACTGAATATTAAGAAGGGAGAACTGTTTGCTCTTCTTGGTCCTAACGGAGCTGGCAAAACTACCACCATCAATATGCTGTGCTGCCTGCTCAAACCAACCGGCGGCACTGCCAAAATAATGGGCTATGACATCCTAAAACAGCCATTTAAGGTTAAAGAAATCATAGGGGTATCACCTCAGGAAACAGCCATCTCCGAGCGCCTCAACTGCTGGGAAAATCTGTCCCTGATAGGTAAGATTCACGGTATAAACGCCAAGGAGCTAAAAATCAGGTCGCAGCAGCTACTGGAGACAATGGGACTTACCGAGAGGGCTAAGGACCAGGTAAGAAAATTCTCCGGTGGCATGAAACGAAGGCTTAGTATAATAATGGCGCTGGTTCACAGCCCTGAGATTCTCTTCCTAGACGAGCCCACCCTCGGTCTTGACCCTCAAGCCAGGAGAGCAGTATGGGAATATATTGTCCGGTTCAAGGGGGAAAAGACCATCCTGCTCACCACCCACTATATGGAGGAGGCTGATTTTCTGGCTGATAGAATAGGCATTATGGATGAGGGCAAGATTGATGCCCTCGGCACCAGCACCGAACTCAAGATAAGTATCCTGGAAAAGCATACTATGATTATTTACGCCTGGAACCTTACCCAGAAGGTCATAAATGAAATGCGAGGTCGGTATAAAGAGGTAGAAGTAACTGATGGCACGATGATAATTACTGATAAGAAACTTGATTTCAAGGAAATTGTAGACCGCCTGCACTCACTTGGAGCTATAGTCCGCTCCGCCTATATCAAGGAGCCGACACTGGAGGATGTTTTCCTCACTATAACTGGTAAGGAATTAAGAGAATGAGATTCTGGGAAATAAGCAAAAGGAATCTAAAAGAGCTTTATCGGGACCCGGTAGCATTAGGATTTCTCCTGGGGATGCCCCTCGCTTTCATTTTGATTTTTTCTTTTGCTTTTGGAGGGCAAGCCACCCGCCCCATCTCTATTGGGGTAGTAGACGAAGACCAGAGTCAAATCTCCGCCGCCTTTGTGAGCTGCCTTGAGAACATCCCTGCCCTTGAGGTAGTTTCTCCGGTATACGAGAGTGAATCTCAAGCTGAAGAAGAGCTGGACACCGGTGGATTATCAATCTATCTGCTTATCCCCCGTGGATTTGGCGAAGCAGTAGAGCGCCGTCAAGCTGTCGATTTGGAGTTAGCCTATAACGAAGCCGATCCTATGCTGTCCCAGCGTGCTGTACCTGTAGTTAGAGCCGTTGCCCTTGAATTTTTAAACATTCCTGTTCCCTTAAATATTGAATTGAGGGAAAGGGAAGTGGAGATAAAAGACGAATACATCAATTACCTGGTTCCCGGGATGGCTGTCTTCGGGTTAATGGTTCTAATAACATCAGTGGGAGGCATCATGGTAAGGGATAGAGCCAAGGGATTCCTATCTCGGTTGATGACCACTCCCGCAAGACCTTCGGATTTTATCTTCGGCTATACCTTGCCCTTTATCCCAGTAATCATCATTTCTGTAGCCATTTATCTTGGGGTGGGAGTTCTGATGGGTCTGAGCATAATTGGCAACCTTGGATTAGCTTTTCTTATTTTGTTCATCATCGGAATTTGCTGCCTGGGAATCGGCATGATACTCGGCACCCTAGCAAAAAGCGAAGAGCAGGCATCAGCGGCTCCCTGGATATTCATAGTCCCCCTAGCCATGATCTCCGGCAGTTGGTGGTCGGTAGAGCAGATGCCTTCGGTTATCAGAGGTATTGCTGAAGCCCTGCCTTTCCTGCATGCTATGGATGCCTCACGGGCAGTTCTCACTCGGGGGGTAGGGCTAGAGGCAGTAAAAGACGATTTTCTTTTCCTCGTCGGCTGGGCAGTAGTCATCTTCATCATCGGCATTATACTGTTCCGAAGGAGTATGCGAAGCTAAATGCTGACAAAGGCCATTGAATGGCTTGGTGACCGAGTCAAAATCCTTGACCAGACCCAGCTTCCCCGGGAGGAGGTATATCTGGAGCTTAGCCATTATCAGGATATAGCCTCAGCCATCATAGCCATGAAAATTAGGGGGGCGCCGGCTATTGGGATAGCTGGGGCTTACGGAGTAGCTCTAGGTGCCTTAAAAATTGAAAGTGTGGCTAGGGACGAATTTCTAGATAAGCTCCGAGTTATCACCCAGAACCTGGCGGCTACCAGGCCTACGGCGAAAAACCTGTTCTGGGCAATTGACCGCATGCAACAAGTAGCTCAGACTGGTAAGGACGTGGGACAGATTAAAAAGGCATTGGTTGCTGAAGCGGTTAAAATCCACGCTGAAGAGGCTGAGGCAACCCGAAGGCTAAGCCAGCTTGGTGCTGAGCTAATCCGAGATGGCTCTACCATCCTGACCCATTGCAACACGGGACCTCTAGCCACCGCCGGCTATGGCACTGCCCTGGGAGTGATAATACGGGCGCAGGCGCAGGGCAAAAGAATAAAGGTTTTGGCTACTGAGACTCGTCCCTTGCTCCAAGGGGCACGGCTCACCGCCTGGGAGCTAAAAAAGGCTTCAGTCCCCTTTACTCTCATCACTGACTCCATGGCTGGCTATTTTATGGAGCGGGGTGAGGTTGACTATGTTATCGTCGGCGCTGACCGTATTGCCCAAAATGGCGATACTGCTAATAAGATTGGTACCTACAGCCTGGCAGTGCTGGCTAGGGAGAATGATGTTCCCTTCTACGTGGCTGCCCCCACCACTACCATTGACCTATCTCTGGCTTCAGGGGATAAAATACTCATTGAGCAACGAAGCCCGGCTGAGGTAACTCATATTCAGGAGGTTAGTCTTGCCCCAGAAGGCACTCAAGCGGCCAATCCCGCCTTTGATGTTACCCCACACCGTTATATAACTGCCATCATCACTGAAAGAGGTATAGTTAAAGAGCCATATATAGATAGTCTAGAGGCTATTTTACTGACGACCAATTAGATAAATACGGAGCGAATAGAGTCAAATTCACCCGGAAGCAGGTTAAGCACCAGGGGGAAGTGACTCAATATAGCCGCCAGGCTTGAATTAGCAATAACCTCCCCGGCACCCAGAAACTTAACCCAGAGGGCTAAAACGGCTCCACCAAGTAGAGCTCCCAGCACCAGCCCAAAGACAGCACCACCAATTCGGTTGACCCAACCCAGCATCATTACCGAGGTAACCCACTTCAACATCATGGCGAGCACACCGGCAATTATCATTACCCCAATCATTATGATGGCGAAGGCGACAACTTTAGCCACGGTAGCCTGTGTGATGAAGCCTAATTGTTCAGAGAGAGGAACATAGTATAGCCTAGCCAGAATTATGCCAACGATTAACCCGACCAGA
>JAUVZE010000094.1 GCA_030602665.1 Dehalococcoidia bacterium | reverse complement strand
CAACTTTCCCTGAAATTCTTTTCCCCGCAAGCAATAAGGGAGAGAGTTTAAGAGGGGCAAAGCCCCTCTCCTGCCTACACTCCCCCTTCCCTTGATAGGGAAGGGGGTCAGGGGGATAGGTTGCTAAATAGTCTCGTGAAGAATTAGTTGCCATGATATTATACTGCGGGCTATAATCAAGGTGTGAAGGTGGAGAGATTACACAGTTGGCAGGTTAGCCCCGCTGAGGCTCTGGATATACAGCGGAGGCTGGCAGCGCAGGTATCTAGAAGTAGCCAGGTCACCACCCCCCGCTTTATCGCAGGTGTGGATATATCAGCTGCAAACGCCCAAGGGATAGCTACCGGGGCAGTGGTTGTCCTAGAGTATCCTGAACTTAGACTTGCGGAAACCAAGGTGGCTCAAGCAAGGCCTAGTTTTCCTTATGTTCCCGGCCTGCTGTCATTTAGAGAGTCACCGCTAACGCTGGCTGCCTGCGAAAAACTTACCGTTACCCCCAACCTTATCCTGGTTGATGGTCAGGGGATTGCCCACCCCCGGCGACTGGGTCTCGCCTCTCACTTGGGACTTTTGTTAAATACACCAACCATTGGTTGTGCTAAATCACTGCTGTGTGGTCAGCATGAGGAGCCAGGTGCCGAGCCGGGTAGCTATGCCGAAGTGGTGGACCGGGGGGAGACTATAGGGGTAGCCCTGCGCACCAGGCTTGGGGTGAAGCCGGTCTATGTTTCCATCGGTCATAAGGTTGACCTAGAGACCGCTATCTACTGGGTACTAGAATGTTGCCGTGGCTATCGTCTGCCAGAGCCTACCCGACTAGCCCATCTGGCGGCTGGAGGCAACCTTAAAATAGAAGGGGACACCTCCGAAATTGACTATCAGGGGAGGCTTTTTGAGTAGAGGAATTATGGGAGGATAAATGCAGGAGTTAAGGGACAAGTTAGAGGATTTACAGGCTAGAGTGTCTATGGCAATGGTGCATCTTTGACATTGCTGCCAGAGAAAAAGAAATTGTCCAATTGGAGAAACAGGCAGCCCAGCCCGATTTCTGGTCAGACCAAATTAAGGCACAGAATGTTATGCGCCAGCTGGCGGAGCAGACGAAGGTGGTAAACAAGTGGCGCGGGCTGGAGAACCGGGTGGCTGAAATAGCTGAACTAATTTCACTGGCAGAAGAGGAGGCTTCACTTGAGGCGGAGATTGAGGCTGAGATAGGGAAGTTGGCCTACCACCTTGATGAACTGGAACTAGAGACGGCTTTTAGCAGTGAGTATGATGCCAGGAATGCTATCCTGGCTCTTCACGCCGGGGCTGGGGGCACCGAATCTCAAGACTGGGCGGAAATGTTACTCAGAATGTACCTCCGCTGGGCTGAGCGCCGTGGTTATCAGGCCGAGATATTTGATATTTCCCCAGGGGAAGAGGCCGGTATAAAGAGTGCTGTCATTGGGATAAGGGGGGATTATGCCTGCGGTTACTTAAAATCAGAGCACGGTGTCCATCGGTTGGTTCGCCTGTCTCCCTTTGATTTTGACCATGCTCGACACACCTCCTTTGCCCTGGTGGAGGTTATGCCCGAAGCCGAAGTTGATGTTGATGTCAAAATAGAGCCCGATAATTTGAAGGTTGACGTGTTTCGGTCTAGTGGACCAGGGGGACAGCATATGCAGAAGACAAGCAGTGCCGTTAGGCTGACTCACCTGCCCACGGGGCTGGTGGTTACCTGTCAGAGTGAGCGCTCTCAGCACCAGAACAAGGAAATTGCCCTCAAAATACTTCAGGCTCGCCTGCTGGAATTAGAGTTAGCTAAGAGAGCTGAAAAGAGAGCCAAGCTTAAAGGGAAGCACATCGCCGCTGGCTGGGGTAACCAGATTAGGAGTTATGTCCTTCACCCCTATAAGATGGTAAAGGACCACCGGACCGATTATCAAACCAGCAATACCGAGGCGGTATTAGACGGAGAACTGGATGGTTTTATCACTGCTTATTTTAGGTCTGGTCTGGGTAAGGAAGAATGATTAAGAAACTCGGAATACTAGCCTTAATCGTCTGCTTGTTCCTGGTAATACTAAGCCCTAGCTTGGTTCAAGCCCAGGGTGAGCTAACTATATTAGACAGCTCAGTTGAGGTAGAGTTTCCCTCTAGGCTTAACTTCAGTTTATCTGCCCAGAGCGAGGTTAATATCACCGATATTCGTCTCCACTACGTAATTGACCAGCTAAGCCATGCCCAGGTGACCAGCGAAGTCTATGTTGAATTTGCTCCCGCTACCACGGTTGAGGCCAGCTGGACCTGGGATATGAGAAGAACCGGAGGACTACCCCCCGGCTCCAGTCTGGAGTATTGGTGGACGGTAGAAGATGCCAAGCGGGATAGGGCGGAGACTGCTCCAGTTCGGGTTCAATTTGATGATACTCGTTATCCCTGGCGCAGTCTAACCGAGGGTGAGGTAACTATTTACTGGTACTGGGGAGATGAGTCCTTTGCCCAGGAGCTAATGACAACGGCACAAGAAGCACTGGTTCGGTTGGCTGAGGATACTGGCGCCTATTTAGAGAAACCAATCAAGGCATATATCTACGCTAGCTCCCGGGATTTACAGGGGTCTCTGATTTACCCTCAAGAATGGACGGGAGGGGTAGCCTTCACCAGACATGGTATTATCGCTATCGGTATCGCCCCGAACAACCTTGACTGGGGGAAGAGGGCAATGACCCACGAGTTGACCCACCTGGTCATACATCAGATGATATTTAATCCGTATAATGACCTGCCTAACTGGCTGGATGAAGGCTTAGCCATGTATAACGAGGGGGTACTAAGCCCACAACAGGCTGCTTTTCTCAATAAGGCAATAGCTGAAGGGAGTCTTATTTCAGTGCGTAGCCTATCCAGCCCCTTTTCTGCCTATGCTGAGGAGGCTATCCTCGCTTATACTCAGAGCTATAGTCTAGTTGAATTCCTTATCAATAACTATGGTAGCGATAAGATGCTTGAGCTACTTAATACCTTCAGGCAGGGCAGTAGCTATGATGGAGCCCTGGAGAAAGTATGTGGCTTTGATATGGATGGTCTGGATGCCTTATGGCGGGATTATATTACCGGGCAATACCAGCCAACCGTTGCCAAGAAAGTGATTTACCCAGCACTAAAGGAGATGGTAACTACTAGTGAAGAAATCATTTACCATTCATGATTTACCTACCTCGGAGCGACCCCGGGAAAGGCTGCAGAAATTGGGGGTAGATGCTCTATCTGCCCAGGAGATTCTGGCTCTAATTCTAGGTCGTGGTATCGCCGGCGAGTCGGTAATGGTGACTGCCCAGAGGCTTTTAAGCCAGTTTGGCAATCTTAAGGGAATTGCCGGTGCCTCGGTGGAAGAGCTATCCCAGGTGAAGGGAATTGGTTTGGCCAAAGCCTCTCAGATTAAGGCGGCTTTTGAGTTGGCTAACCGGCTGGAGGGTCCTGAAACTGGAGACAAGCCACTGGTTAAGACCCCGGAAGAGGTAGTGAATTTGGTGAGAAGCCGATTAAAGGGCAAGAAGAAGGAGTATTTTCTGGCGCTGCTATTGGATACCAGAAACCAGCTAATCAAGGTAGCCGAGATTTCGATTGGTAGCCTGGATACCAGCATCGTTCCCCCCAGGGAGGTATTCAAAGAAGCAATATCAGCCAGTGCCGCCTCAGCTATTTTTGTCCACAACCACCCCTCCGGTGACCCCACGGCTTCGGAGGATGATATAAAGCTAACCAAAAGATTAGCTGAGGCCGGAGAGATTATAGGTATAGATGTCCTTGACCACATCATTATCGGCGACAAAAATTACCTGAGCCTGAAACGGGAAGGCTTGTTTTGATGAAAGCCCCCCCCCCTTTCTTCGTATACTGCTACAAAAGGGCTAAAAAACGATTCTGTGTCTTCTCAGAGCTATTGCAGACCTATCCCACAAGCTTCACGGCTACTACTACCACAAATACCATCTCCACCTTAAGCAATCTAGCCCTTCCTAGTGAATAGTCGTTTCCACCACGGTTGCTTATGCTTGGCAACGGTCAAAAGCTTCACCTCGCTCTCCAGGTTTCTGATACGTTCTGTAGCAACACCAAGCTGGGCTGCTAGAGCTAAGTTCTTCTCCTGCAGCTCCCGGATAATGTCCATAACCTGGATAGGGGTCTGGCTAAAGGTGTGGCCGGGGGTACTGTCTACGGGTTTTGGTTTACGAAGTTCTGCAGGCAACTCCAAGATTCGGTACTCCTGACCAAAAGGTCCGGGAACCAATTCGGCGTCAATCTTACCTGATTTAATAAACCGTCTGACTGTTCTTGACGATACCCCCAGTGACCTCGCTGCCTGTGCTATGGTTAAACCCTGCCTTGACATAGGTATTGACAAGTGTATAGTCAGAGTAGGGTTGTTGTCAAGGGGTCTGATACCACTAACCGGCCTAGTCAGTAAAAATAGCGCTCCATTAGGTGTTTTAGTTACTAT
>JAUVZE010000012.1 GCA_030602665.1 Dehalococcoidia bacterium | reverse complement strand
GAAAGAGAAGATATATCGTTTATCTGGTTATGCCTAAGGTCGATCGTAGTGAGGTTGGTTAGAGAGGAAAGGGGAGACAGGTCGACTATTTGGTTCCTGTAAATGTGGAGCTCGGTCAGGTTGGTGAGAGAGGAAAGAGGGGAGATGTCGCCTATCTGATTGCGGCCAAGCAAGAGCTTGGTCAGGTTGGTGAGAGAGGAAAAAGGGGAAATGTCACGTATCTGGACTCCACTTAGGCTAAGGGAAGTCAGGTTAGTGAGGGAGGAAAGAGTAGAGATGTCGCTTATAGGATTCCCGCTAAGGGCGAGCTCAGTCAGGCTGGTGCAGTACTGCAGACAGGAGATATCGGCAATACCTCTATTCCCTGCACACAGTGTGGTGAGTTTAGCCAGTTCAGCGGCTGTTATCTCCTCGCCTAGCGGCTTGCCAAGGGCCTCCCTTATGGCTGCGTCCAGATTCTGGTCAGGGAAGGTAACAGTTTCAGATGCACTCGGTGTGACTGTTGGTGCAGGCGTCGGTGTTGGGGTTGGTGTAGTGGTTGGTGTTGCGGGAGTTAGCCTAGCACACCCAGGATGTATTGCCATCAGTAGAGCGAGAGTGATAAGAACAGTGAACAGTCTACATTGCCTCACCCTGTGCCTCCTGTTGACCACCTTCGCGACTCTGAACATAACCAACTAGGGCACCAGCCACCGCCGTATTGGTTAGCGGTTCCAGTGCCCCTGTTACCCACATCATCTTACCTAACCGATATTTTATTCTAAGGTCGTTTTATAGTTTGGAGCTTGAGTATAGTCCTGTCCTAAGACTTTGTCAATACCCAGAATTAGAGATAAATCGGCTTCTTCTACAAATTTGAACAAAGCGTCAAAATGTGCAGGAATTAGTCCTCCATACCAGCTGAAATATAATTCACCTCGGAGTTTTGGATAAGCTAATGGTGTATAATGGAAATAAGGGGGCTAGTAGGTTTAAGAGCATTATGCTGGTACCACAAGTCTCGTTTTGTATCTTGAATCGGCCGTGCCGCTATTTATGTAACCTTAGCTGCCAGTGGCTTCAGAATATTTAGATTAGACTTAGAGACTGCTATGTCAACGCCCATAAGTGCCTGTCTTAGTAAATGGCCTTTTGCAGTATAAATAAGAGGTTTTGCAGGTCTAATTTCAGGCGGTATCATTACTTCTTTCCCTTGTTTAAACGTTTTTGTGTTTCTTAATATAATTGCACTGCTAATTTCAAGGTGGTTCTCAGATGTCGGATTAAAGCCTTCTCGGCCCTATTCGCATTTCGGTCGCATAATGCTTCAAGTATTTTTCTATGCTTCTTTATTTGAGAACGCGTATCCAGTGTGTTGTTAAACACTCGAGTATACAATCGAGTTAACCGCTGATTGAAGAATTGGTATCGAAACGTTTGAATAAGCGATAATAATTGCTCATTTCCGCAAGGGGAATATAAAGCTTCATGGAACTGACTGTGTAACTCTATATACTCATCATATTTACGATTCATAACCGCCTCAACCATTTGGTTATAGTAAGACACGGCCTTGTCTATTTGTTCTTTCGTTGCGCGCTCACAAGCCAGTTTTATAGCCTTGGTTTCCAGCGCTTCACGGATATCGAATAGATTTTGCATCTCTTCAGCTGTATGTTCAGTAACAGCTAGTCCATTATTTGCGGTTATCCTTACATACCCTGACATTTCAAGTCTCTTGAGAGCCTCTCGGACGGGCGTTCTGCTTACACCCAGCTTGTTAGCAATTCCTGATTCAACTAAACGTTGATTGGGTCGTAGTTTCCCAGTAACGATATCCCGCTTTATCTCATCAAAAACACGGTTAGCAAGAGTAGTTTTGGGTTCTACTAGCGGAATGTTTGGTTCAATATTTGGTATACTAATATGTTTATTCATTTGCATCCTCCTTAGCATTCTAAAATTTTAATAAATATCAGTGATATTGTCAATAATTGAGATAATACTTAAATAAAAGGTTAGGAGGTATTGACAAAAATTACACATAGTGTTAGACTAAAAATCACAAATTGTTGAGTATATTTATCTATTTGTAGAACCCCAATAAGCAAAATTCTTAATGAATGAAGTTAGACTATCGCATAAAAAGCGAGGCAGAAAAAGGGGGTTAATGGCGGGCTCTGCCAGGGGAGAATCAGGCAAAGATTGGGGTTGGTGCCCCTCCCGTTGCAGCCTTGGGCATAATCGGGCAAGTGGCATCCCGCTTACTAATCAACACAGATAAATAGCAGACTAAAATGTCAATGAGAGCTTTGATACTGGTTGAAAAAACCGTGAGACTTTGACTAAGAGCGGCTCAGGAAGGCCAAGGAGATTGTGAAAAGTAAGCAGCGAGACCCAGAAGGGGGTGAGAAATGAAGTAGATTGGATACCCGGATGACTAAAATAAAAATAAGGGGATTGAAATGACAAGGAAAAAACTATCGATCTTAATTGGGAGTGTCTGCCTGGCCTTGGTGCTGGTACTACCGTTAGTAGCAGGCTGTCCAGCTCCAACTCCTACGCCGACGCCAACCCCAACTCCAACTCCAACTCCAACTCCAACCCCGACACCAACTCCAACCCCAACGCCTGCACCGGCTACCTACGAGTGGAGACTTGCTCAGTATCATGCCGACCCTGAGTCAATACCATATATAGTAGGCGAGGAGTTTATTAAGCAGGCTGAGCAGCTTTCCGATGGAAGGTTTGTCATTAAGCATTACCCGGGTGAGCTATTGGGAGATTATCTGTGGTTGCAGGAACAATGCGCGATGGGCCTTGTTGATTTTTACATAGGCACCGTAGCTACCACTCTTAGCGCTCGTCTTGACGTGGTCAACATCCCTGCCCTGTCGTTTGATTGGGACACGGCAACTGAGGTTGCTTTTAAGCCGGGTTTTATAGACATGTGTAAGGCAGTTGGAAAAGACGTAGGGTGGATGATGTTTGGGCTCTTCCCGGTTGGCCAAAATCTATGCATCGCTAATATCAAGTTTACCCCGACTCCTGAGGGAGTTGCACCTTTAGGCTTGAAATCCCGGTGTATGGTGATGAAGTCAGATGAGCTTACAGTGGACGCACTGGGCTTTATAGCTTGTCCCATGCCTTGGTCTGAGCTCCCCACCGGGCTAATTACTGGTGTTATAGATGTGGCTTGTGGACCCGCCTATATGGATTTGCCAATATTCACTGGAATCACCAAGTACGTTTATGACTACTGGTATCGCGTGGAAAAGCAGCCTGTAGCAATGAGCCTTAGGGTATGGGATACCCTCAGCGAAGAGGACCAGGCGATACTTATAAAAGCTGGTGAAGCCGCTGTGGCAAAGGGTTGGGAGATAGGAAAGGATATAACTTTGAGCTGTAAAGCAAAAACGGTTTCTGAGTGGGGATATGAGGAAATCATTGAGCTAACACTAGAACAGCACATGGCTAATCTAAGGGTAATTCGCGAGAAGGTATGGCCCGAGCTGGAGAAAACACTGGGCAAGGAGATAATAGACTACGCGAAGACCATTGCTGTACCACTAAAGTAACCAATATTGCATGGTAAAGCCTTCTCAGAGAGGAACAAGTATTAATGCGGAGGATAACCCCTTCTGCGATGCTGAAGTGGATTGTTAGGGTTAACCAGTGGGGAGTTATTGTTAGCTCACTGGTGGTAATTTCAACTATATTTATCCAGGTTATCCTCCGCTATGTTTTTCAGCACCCCCTGCTCGGCATGGAAGAGATTGCCATCATGGCGGTGTTGTGGCTGTGGTTTTTGGCGATAGCGTTGGCAACCCAGAGGGGCTTTCATATCAGCGGTGGGCTGCCAATAACAAGGCAGTCAATTCGGGACATAATGGAAGTGGTTTACCCCTTTGTCTGCCTCAGTGTTAGCCTTGTTTTTGGTTATCTTTGTTATCTCTATTGCGTGTGGGTCGTTGAGGCAAAGGTGATTAGTGGTGGTCTTCGACTTCCCTGGATTTTGAGTGTCTCAGGCGCTTTTTTGGGCTTAGTGCTGAACACAGTCTACTTAACTCGTGAAGCAGTAGCCAAGCTAGGAGCCTTTCGCCTGGCGAGACAAAGGGGTTCTCAATGAGCCTTGAGTTGAGCATGGGCTTAGTTGTAGGCTTTACGCTTCTAGGCATTGCAAGCGGAGTCCCAATAGGTTATATTTTTGGCATTGGCTGCCTTATCTTTATGGTTATGATTGGGGATGTCGATTACATAACCCGGCTAGTGCCAGATTCTTTTAAGATGCTGCAAGGGTTTGCCTTTCTGGCGCTTCCCCTGTATATGATGGTTGGCTCCCTAATGCTGACTACCTCGCTAACTTCCAGGCTTTTTGACTTCCTGTACATCATTTTGGGGAAGGCAAGAGCTGCCTTCGGAGGAGCACTGGTATCATTTGTTGCTGTTTTTGGTGCTATAACCGGAAGTGCTTCAGCGACAATTGGTGCCATAGGTCCACTGGTGATTCCAGAAGGGGCTAAATATGGTTACCACAAAGAATATACCACGGGTTTAGTAGCCTGTGCTTCCCTTGTCGCAATGCTCATCCCACCCAGCTTGAGCATGATAGTATTCGGCGTAGCTGGCCATCTAAGCATACCCCTTTTGTTCTTAGCCACGGCAATACCTGGGTTACTTAGTGCCATCTTTTTTATCGGGTTAAATTTTTTCCTTACCAGGAGAGGGGGGCTCACTCGTGTTGAGCAACCACCGGTAACCAGTGATACAAAGAAGGAATTAACCAGTGGCGGGAGGAGGGAAGTATGGGGCAAAGCGGGAGCAGCTTGGCCAGTTCTGGTACTACCGGCCATTATTTTGGGCGGAATTTACAGCGGCATTTTTACTCCAACAGAAGCTGCTGTGGTAGCAGTAGTTTGGATTATGCTATATAAGCTGGTAGCCAGTGCAGTGTCAGCGATTATCCGGAAATCAATCTCACTGTTTGGGACTGGTTTGAATGATTTGGCGAGGGGCTTTTTAGAGGCGGCTAAGCCTATCGGTGCCATAGGCACTATATGTTTCTTCATGTTCGCCCTAAGCCGGGCATTTATTTTCGCCGGCATACCGGCAATGATATTGCGAGTTCTTACAACTGCAATCCCTACCCCGGGTCTGTTCTTGTTGTCGGTAAACGTCCTCTTACTTCTTATGGGCATGATTATGGATGATATGTCGTGCTGTATTCTAGCGGGCGTCATCTTACTCCCGGTGGCTAACCATTTTGGGATTAACCCCTTTCATTTTGGGGCGATTGTGGGTGTGAATACGGGATTGGGAAATCTTACCCCACCAGTGGCACCGAATCTCTACCTTGCCGCTGGCGTCGGGAATGTCCCGGTAAAGTTGTTTCCGCCAAATAGATATGTTAAAACAGTCCTTTATCTTCTACTCTTTGGACAGCTAATTGTCTTGATACTGACCACTTATATCCCGCAGGTAAGTCTTTTCCTGCCTAACTTATGGCTGGGGACACGGTAATTTAGAGCAAAGAAACTAGAACTATGTGCGCAGACAGGGGAACAGAATTTCAAGATGCCTTTGGGAAGGAGTGCCACAGGAGAGGCATAAAATTGGTGGTCTTACCACCACGCTCACCTAAACTCAATGGCTATGTGGAGAGAGCCCAAAGGACCCATACTGAAGAGTTTTACAAGGTAACTGAAAATAAACTGATTAGAGATGATACATGATAAATAAGAAATTTGAAGGAATATATGCGGTGCTCGTTACCCCTTTTAAAGAGGATGAGTCTTTAGACGAAGAGAGATTGAGAGCTCATGCAGATAGGGTAATAGAGGAAGGAGTCGATGGGGTTATCGTTGGTGGTAGTACAGGAGAATTCGCATCACTATCAGAGGAGGAAAGAAAAACCCTTATAAAACTCGTGATAGAGCATGTGAATGGAAGAGTGCCAGTACTCGCAGGAGGAATGGCACCTTCAACGAAGGAAACCATAAGATGGTGTAAATTTGCTGAGGATGCAGGGGCAGATGGACTAATGATAGTGAGTCCATATTATGGAGCACAAACCGATGAAGCATTATACCAACATTTTAAGAAAGTAGCAGAGTCTGTAAACATCCCCATCATGCCTTACAACAATACTGACACGAGTGGAAACGACCTTGTGCCAGATATCATAATTAGGTTAGTAAAAGAGGGTAAGGTTAATTATTTAAAAGAATGCGTTGACACTCGGCGTATGCAGATTATCAAAGAAGCATGCGGGGATAAGATAAATATATTTACCGGAGTCGATGATCTTATATTCCAGGGTTTTGTATTGGGTGCTGCGGGGTGCGTATCAGGCGGTGCAAATGTTGTTCCAAGGGTAGTGAAAAAGCTATATAACCTTATTGTGAAGGAGAATGATATAAGGGCTGCTAGAGAACTGTGGTACAAATATGTACCCCTTGCCGCACTGTTTGAAGCTCCAAAGGTATGGCTTCCAAATATAAAAGCCGCCTGTGAAATAGTGGGCGACCCTGTGGGTAGATGCCGGAAGCCCCTGCTTCCAGTTTCCGAAGAAAAAAAGAGGGGGATCCGTAATCTCCTTGAGAATTTAGGAGCAGTGTAATCCAGCAGATAGAAATAAAGAAGGATTTGGTTCTTTCTCGGAGGTATTAGAAGCGGCTAAAGAAACCAGTGATAATGCACTAGCATTGGCAGTTCACGAGAAAGGTTTAGATTTCCCTGTACACGGTCCTAAAGCAATCTGTGCGTTGAATTGGCCGCTAAATCATTTTATGTTAACATTGAGTGGTGAAATTGAGTCAAAGTTCGTCATAACCTGGGTAAATTCAGAGTGGGAAAACGGTAATTCTAATGAATAAACCATGCCAGTAAGTTGGACTGATCGATATCCCCATTTGGGAGTGAAAGTGAGGGATTCTTAATGAGCACAAGGTTTTCAAATTCAATCTTTGTCGTGGATTCTCATACAGCAGGCAATCCAACTAGAGTTGCTGTCGGCGGTTTACCTAAAATACCTGGGGACTCAGTAGTCCAAAAAAGGGATTACATAAGAAGTAAAATGGATTATCTGCGTACTTTTTTGTGTAATGAGCCCAGAGGTCACTCTGGCATGTTTGGTGCGTTTTTAGTAGAGCCGAGTAACAAAGACGCTGATTTTGGTGTTATTTTCTTTAATCCTTCTTACTACGATGAGATGTGCGGTCATGGGACTATAGGGGTGTGTACCGTGCTTGTTGAAATGGGCATGGTTCAGTTGAAAGAACCTGCAACAGAAATTACATTAGAGACTCCAGTCGGGTTAATTAGAGCAAGAGTAAACACTCCGGGCGGTAAGGTAAAGAGCGTCTCATTTGTAAATGTGCCGTCATTCCTATATAAAAGAGACGTATCCATAAACGTCCCAGATTATGGAGAGGTCAAGGGAGATGTCGGTTACGGTGGAAATTGGTTCTACTACGTGGACGCACAAGAGATTGGTGTCAGGATAAGGTCTGAAAATACTGATGCCTTAGTTAAAGCCGGTGGCGCGATAAAGAGCGCATTTAACAAGGAATTTAAGTTAGTGCACCCTACTGATCCTAACATATCAAAAAAGTTACACGCTGTTTGCATTGTAGACACACCGGTCAAGAACAAAAATGCCAATCAAAGCCAAGCAGTAGTAGGTGGTAACTGGATTAGTAGGGAGCCAAGTGGTACAGGGACATCTGGTCGGATGGCTGTCTTATTTGGCAGGAACAAATTGGGACTAAATGAGGATTTTATAAATGAGAGTATCATAGGTGAAACGTATCGAGGCAGGTTAATTGAGGAAACTAAGGTCGGTGAATACACAGCGGTTGTACCTGAAATTACGGGAAGCGCTTACATTATGGGATTTCATCATTTTGTTTTAGACCCAGATGACCCATTTGGACTAAAGGGTTTCGTACTCGGTCAAGAAATTTAAGCACAACGGGAGGTAAAAATGAAAGAAGTAAGAAAATTTCACGGAATTATACCACCAGCGATTACCATATTTGACTCCAAAGGAGAAATTGACGGGGAGAAAACGAAGAAGTTTATCCGCTACTTAATCGCTGAGGGAGTTCATGGGATTTTTGTTGCTGGAAGCACAGGTGAAGCTTCCTTGATGACTATGGAACAGAGAAAAGAGATAATAGATATAGGAGTGAAAGCTGCTGAAGGGAAAGTGCCAGTATTTGCCGGAACCGGGCATAACAGCACCCGAATCACCGTTGAGTTAAGTAAGTATGCCGATGCTGCTGGGGCAGATGCCATTATCGCCTCACTCCCTCACTATCCCAGGCCGTTAGGAGAAGGGCTATATCAGCATTACAAAGCAGTTGCTGAGGCAATTAATATTCCGGTATTCGTTTACAGCTGGCCCGGACAGTATGGTTATAGTATGGAACCGGAAATGGTAGTGCGTCTTGCTGAAGATGGGTATATTAAGGGAATAAAAGACACTCACGAAGATATAGACCATACGGCAGAGATTATTCGGTTGACTAAAGGGAAAATAACAGTCCTTGAAGGCTACGAAAGTAAGCTTTTACCCGCCCTTTGTCTTGGTGCCGATGGTAGTATATGTACCATCGGGAACCTTATACCTGCCGAAATAGTGGAAATATATAATTTGTTTAAGAGTGGAAAAATAGAGCAGGCTAGTGAGCAACAGCTTGCCATTTTCCCGCTTATTAACCTGCTAGCTACTAGGCATGATTCCCAGCTCCTCAAGGAGAGTATTAAACTGTTGGGACATGATGTAGGAAACGCATTAATGCCTACAAGCAAGGTGCCTCCGGATATAATGGAAAAAGTAAAGGAGGAACTCAAAAAATTGGGGAGGCTGAGGTAGCAGTTTAGGTTAAGCCTAAGCTTTTCGGCTAGAAATTGTGTTAAACTAATGTATAGTTACTTTTCCTTCCACTATTTACCTAGTCACCATTGGGCACGTAGACAGCAGAGTTGTCGTAATACGGGTTTTTGCTTTTGGTTAGGTATTAATACACCTCCTAAAATTAATGAGGATATAAGAATTGTCTAAGGACTACTTTGGCAACCCAGAGGCGGCACACCGCCGTGCTATCTATAAAGGAGTAGGTTTTGAGGATTCAGACCTCAGAAATCGACCGCATATAGGAATTGCTAATACAGCAACTGACTTATCCCCTAGTCATACTCACTTACACCGGTTAGCCGAATGGGTTAAGGCAGGTATATGGCAGGCGGGTGGAGTACCCTTTGAATTTGGAACGTTGGCCACTTGCGGCAATATATCAATAGGAACAGAAAATCTAAAATATGAACTTGTTGTCAGAGATGTAATGGCAGCTTCTATAGAAATTGTGTCTAAAGTCCATCTTCTTGATGGCTTAGTGCTTTTGTCATCCTGTGATAGCCTGATTCCTGGGCAGTTAATGGCGGCAGCGCGATTGGATATTCCTTCAATCTTATTAACTGGCGGCCCTATGTTTCCCGGAAAGTATAATGGAAAAGAAATTACCAGCGCTGACTTGAATGAAGCGGTGCTCGATGCTGAATTTTCGGAGGAAGAACTAGCCAGAATGGAAGACCGAGCATGTCCGGGATTTGGAGCTTGTTCGCTGATGGGCACAGCTAATACCATGCAAATTCTCAGCGAAGCTCTCGGGATGTCACTATCGGGAACAGCTAATATCCCAGCTGTTTTCAGCCTCCGTTACACTGCAGCTCAAAGAGCCGGTCGTCAAATAGTAAAGCTAGTAGAAAGAGACATAAAACCATCGCAAATCATAAACGAAAGGTCTTTGAGAAATGCTATAGCAATCAGTTTAGCAATAGGGGGTTCAACTAACGCAGTACTACATATCATTAGTATAGGGAAGGAACTTAATATAGACATTGATTTAGACCTCTTTGATTCCCTCAGTAAAGAGGTTCCCTGCTTGGTCTCTGTTGTTCCTAATGGTAGTCATTCAATTATTGACTTTTATGAAGCCGGTGGTGTACCGGCGCTGGCTGCAGAAATGCGAAAATATCTTGACTTATCTTGTATGACAGTAGATGGAGTTAGTCTTGAGAAATGCATTGAAGGAGCCGAGGTCAAAAACAGAGAAGTTATCACTTCTGTGGATAAGCCATTACATGAAGAAGGAGGCCTAGTCGTACTAAAAGGTAATCTCGCTCCTAATGGTGCCATTGCCAGACAAACAGCTATGATACCTGAAATGAAAGTTTTCAAGGGCTCTGCCAGGGTGTTTGATAGCGACCAAGAAGGCCTCAGGGCTATTCAATACGGAGATATCAAAGCTGGAGATTTAATGGTAATAAGATATGAAGGGCCAAAGGGTGCGCCAGGAATGGAGGAGGTAATGCTATCCACCGACGCACTTTATGTTAGTAAGTTGGCTGACTCTGTGGGACTAATTACTGATGGCCGTTTCTCAGGATTTAATCGAGGTCCAATAGTTGGCCATGTTTCTCCAGAAGCAGCCGTGGGAGGACCGATTGCTGTTGTTCAAGATGGAGACCCTATTTTAGTCGATATTCCGAACCGGAAACTGCAGCTGTTAATTTCCGACACCGAACTAGAAAATCGGCTTAAGAAGTGGAGCCCCCATCCGCCAAAGACTGATAAAGGGATATTAGGAGCGTATGCCATACTTTCAGAGCCGGCTGATAAAGGAGCTGCTTTCAGAGTTCATCATAACAAATAGAAGATATTTTCAAAATAGAGGTTTCATAATGCAATAAAAATGATTTACCTTAGGTAAGTGGTGTGTATTTATTGCATTTTACTGGGTAGCAGAGGTGTCTAGTGAAGCTCACAGATGAAGAACAGAGAATGCTAGATGGTCAATATGGAAAAGCGGTATCAATGGCTATGTCCATATTAACCAAGCTGGGTCAAATATACGGTGCAGAAGAAATGATGCCAATAACTCAGGTTCACATCGATTCCACCTTTTTCCAACTTCTGGGTGACGCTGGATTAGAGTTTGTGGCAAGATTAGTTCACTGTGACACGGAATTCTGTGTTCCCACATCATTGAACCCTTCGGCCAGAGATATAAAGCGATGGCAGGAATTCAGGGTCCCCCCTGACTTTGCTGAGAAAAGTAAGAGACTAGAGCAAGCATATTTACGGATGGGTGCAAACCCAACCTGGACTTGTGCCCCTTACCAGAATGGTATGATTCCACGCTTCGGGCAACAGATAGCCTGGGCAGAATCAAACGCCATAGCCTTCGCCAATTCAGTAATCGGAGCAAGAACCGCCCGATATGGTGATTTTGCTGATATTTGTGCTGCTGTGACTGGTAGAGTGCCTAAATTTAGTCTACACATACCTCAAAATCGGAGCGGAGAGATTCTATTGAGGCTCCAGACTTCTGATCTAATAGATTTTGGTGATGATTCAATATATCCTCTCATAGGATACATTGCTGGCTCTTTTGCACAGGAAAGAATCCCGGTGATTGAGGGTATCCCCAATACAGTTTCATCTGACAATCTAAAGGCATTGAGCGCAGCTGCCGCTTCGTCTGGTGCAGTGGACCTCTTTCACATCCTGGGAGTCACTCCTGAGGCTTCTACTTATGAAGATGCTTTTCAGGGAAAAGAGCCGACGCAAATAATAGATATTGGTGAGGAAGAGTTACTCACAGCCCGTAGAAATCTTTCAACAGTAAAAGAAGGAAAAGTTGACCTTGTGGTTATAGGATGCCCTCATGCGTCTTTTCCAGAAGTCAAACAGCTAAACCAACTTTTGGGTGGAAAGAAAATTGCCAGGGGAGTAGAATTATGGGTTCAGACCAATCGAGTTGTTTACCATTGGCTTAAAGAAGCTGGCCTTCTGGAGTCTCTTAGTTTTTCCGGTGTGAAAGTGACCACGGACACTTGTAACTTAAACTGGCCTCGTAATATTTGGGATAACTGGGGGTTCCGGCTACTAGTTACTAACTCAGGCAAGTGGGCTCATTATGCCCCCGGGCTAACAGGGCTGCAAGTTATTTTTGGTAATATTCAGAAGTGTGTGGAGGCTGCGTTGAAAGGTGAAATAAGGGAGGGCTAACGTGCAAAGAGAAATTGCCTTGTGCCAATCTGTCGTGGCTGGAGTCAGTGAAGGATTTGCCTTGGTTTCTTCGGAACCCTTCAGTTTTTGGGGTGACCTTGACCCAAAAACAGGAAGTATAATTAATCCACGAAGTAGTTTATTCGGTGAATCTGTCAAAGGTAGGGTTTTTGTTTATCCTGGTGGTCGTGGTTCAAGCACCACATCGGCTATTTTATTAGAGGCTATACGGTGTTCGAATGCTCCTTGTGCCATTATAAACATGCAAGTTGAGCCAATCATTGCTATAGGTGTTCTGGTAGCTCAAGAAATTTACGATAACGTGGTTCTTCCTGTTGCTGCTGTTTCTGAAGAAGCATTCCACCTCTTGCAAACAGGCGATTACCTATTAGTTGATACCATAGTCGGCAAACTATATAAAAAAGATCCTGTCCAATAAGCAAAAGGACAGATTCCAGAGAGTTTCATTGACTCTGATTTTCGAGATTGCCGGTGATACAGCTAACATTTCGACATGAAGTTGTAGAGTTTATCTACGGGCAATTAATCTTGCAGTAATATACCCCGAGAGCAACATTAGCACTTCAAATAGTATCATAGATAGGACGGATTGATGAAAAACGGAAGGATACAAAAAGGGGTAAGCAGAGGCAAACCCTTTGAAATAGAGGTAGATGGAGAGAAGATTTTGGCGTATGAGGGAGAAACTATTGCCGCGTCACTTTTGGCGGCAGGGAAGCGCACCTGCCGACAGACGAAACTAACTAAAGAACCGAGAGGAATCTATTGTGGGATGGGTGTCTGTATGGGATGTGCGATGATAGTTAACGGCAGACCTAATACGCTGGTGTGTCAGACCATGGCTACACCAAATTGTAAAGTTCAAACCCAGATTGGAATTGGGAATTGGGAAACTCCAAAATGAGAGAAGTAGAGCTCGTTATCATTGGAGGAGGGCCAGCAGGTGTATGTGCTGCCATAGAGGCAGCCAAATGTGGAGTGCAGATTCTTCTGCTTGACGAAAACCCCAAGTTGGGAGGGCAGATTTACCGACGACTGCCTGACAGCCTTAGCATAACGGACCAGAGACAATTGGGGAAGGATTATAGTCAGGGGACGCAATTGTTAGCTGAGCTTGAGCAATACAGTGATAAGTTCGAGTTGCTGAGAGATGTACTTGTCTGGGGAATATTCCCAGATAAGGAATTAGCCCTTCTTCACGACGGAAAAACTGAAGTACTAAAGGCACAAAGACTAATCCTGGCTGAAGGGGCATACGATAGACCGGTACCTTTTTCTGGCTGGACACTCCCTGGTGTTCTCACCGCAGGAGCAGCGTTGAGAATGGTGAAAGCAGAGAAGGTTTTACCTGGTGAAAGGATATTATTGGCTGGAACAGGCCCTTTGCAGCTAGCTCTGGGAGCTCACTTAGTAGAGGCGGGAGCCAAGGTGGTGGCTATCCTGGAGGCAAGCTCACTTAGTGATTTCTGGAAACAGCTTCCACACTTTTGGGGCCAATGGGGGGTGCTTAAGGATGGGATGGACTATCTCCTGAAGCTATGTAAAGCCAGAGTGCCACTGCTGAGAGGCTATGCCATTGTTGAAGCCAAAGGAGAAGAGCAGGTTGAACAGGCAACATACGCTAAGGTAGACAGAAATTGGCAGGCTATACCATCGACAGAAAAGCGAGCAGAGGTAGATACCATCATTACTGGATACGGGCTGGTTCCTTCCACAAGGCTAAGCCGGCTTTGTGGGTGCCGCCAAAAATGGAACCCTTATCTAGGAGGTTGGGTTCCATGCCATGATGAGTATATGGAGACAACTTTACCAGGGATTTTTGCAGCGGGTGATTGTAGCGGCGTGGAAGGAGCTGTCGTCGCTCAAGAGGAAGGGCGACTGGCTGCCCTCAAAGTCTGTCAGCAATTTGGGCTTATTACACCGGAAGAAGCCAGCCGCCGTTACTCAGCAATTTTTAAAAAATTGAGAGGGCTAAAGAAGTTCGAGGCTGCCTTGAATAATATCTTCGCGATTAGGCGAGGATTGTTAGGTCAAATAATCGACGATGTTATCATTTGTAGATGTGAGGAAGTCACTGCCGGAGAAATTAGAAAGGTCATCAACGAAGGATTTACGAGTCTACGTGAAATTAAGGTATTAACCGGGGCTGGGATGGGCCCCTGCCAGGGACGTATGTGTGAGCCAATAATCGCTGATATAATATCTATAGAAACAAAACAATCCATCGAGGAAGTAGGATTCTATAGCCCAAGACCACCGATTAAACCGGTATCTTTTGGATGTGCCGCTGAAGGTGATAGTGGCTAGGTGCATCTATTCCACAGAAGTTTTATTGACCTTGAAGTCTGG
>JAUVZE010000095.1 GCA_030602665.1 Dehalococcoidia bacterium | reverse complement strand
TCTAATCTCTTAATTATCTTTTTGTTTTCTTCCTGTCGGAAAAAGGCAACAATACTATCGGCAATCTTGGGCCCTATGGTAGATATAGACACCAGTCTCTCTCTTGAGGCATTAGCCAGTGCATTGAGGCTGTGAAATTCTTTGGCTAGGATTTCTGCCATCTCCTCACCGACATGGCGTATGCCCAGAGCAAAGATAACCCTGGCTAGTGGTGTCTTTTTGCTCTTATCAATGGCATGTAACAGGTTATCTACACTCTTCTCCGCCATTCTCTCCAGCTTTAGGAGTTCTTCCCTCTTCTGCTTAAGGTAGTATAGGTCAGCAACATTCTTGACCAGCCCCTCTCTTAACAGCATAGCACTCTGCGATTCACCAATTCCCCTGATGTCCATTGCGCCTCGGGAAGCAAAGTGTTCCAGTCGCTGTTGAACTTGGGCGGGACAGGCAGCGTTAGAACAGTAATACATAACTTCACCTTCGGGCTTAATCACCTCAGCCCCACATATTGGACACGCTGGGCGTTGCTTCTCGCTATCGTATATCTTTTCTAGAAGGCTAAATTCTTTTTCTTGGCCAGTACGCTTACTCTTGACCGCCCCCACGACCTCGGGTATCACTTCTCCCGCCCGCTGGACAATGACCCAGTCGCCTTCACGGATGTCTTTACGCCTGATGTCATCCTCATTGTGCAGGGCTGCCTGTTTAATAGTTACCCCTCCCACCGAGACTGGCTCAAAGATGGCATAGGGATTTAGGGTGCCAGTCCTACCGACACTAATACCAATGTCAACCAGGCGGGTGGTGCCCTGGATGGCCGGAAATTTATAGGCTATCGCCCACCTCGGCTCGTGACCAACATTTCCCAGTTGTTCTTGTAAGTCAAGCTGGTTTACCTTGACCACAATGCCATCGGCTTCATAAGGCAGGCTTTCCCTCCTCTGCACCCAGTTGCTGTAGAGAGCTGACACCTGCTCAATACTGGTAAGTAGTTTATTATTAGGATTGACCTTAAAGCCAAGGGACTTGAGATACTCCATAGTTTCCCAGTGGGTTGGCGGGGTTGCCTTGCCCTCGGCGTAACCCAACATGTAGATATAAATATCCAGCGGGCGTTTAGCCGTAATGCGCGGGTCAAGCTGACGCACTGAGCCAGCAGCGGCGTTTCGTGGGTTAGCAAAGAGAGGCTGACCTTCGGCTACCCGTTCCTGATTTAACTTATGAAAGCCGGCTTTGGGAAGAAAGACCTCACCCCGCACCTCAAACCTAGGTGGTGCCTCTTGGGGCACCGAAAGGGGGATACTCCTGATAGTTCTCAGGTTCTGGGTAATATCTTCACCATGAAAGCCGTCACCCCGGGTAGCCCCGGTGGTTAGTTGACCATTAACATAGGTCAGGGCTACGGCTAGACCATCAATCTTGTGCTCACAGGTAAAGTCAAATAGCTTACCCCCTAACAGCTTTGAGATTCGGGTATACCAGGCCAATAGCTCCTCTTGGGAGAAGGCATTACCCAAGGATAATAAAGGCAAGGGGTGTTCTACTATGCCGAAAGCTTCCACCGGAGCCGCCCCAACCCGTTGTGTTGGTGAGTCTGGGGTCAGGAACTGGGGGTACTCCTCCTCCAGCTTTTTGAGCTCCCTCATTAACCCATCATATTCGGCATCGCTAATCTCAGGGCTATCCAGCACATAATAGCGGTAGTTATGATAGTTAATCTCCGCCCTTAACTTGTCTATTCTTTCCTTAGCCTTGTCTAAGTCTGCCATGTGATACCACTGCCAGGTTTCTGTTTCTATAATTAAGTATAGCACAGCGTATAGCTAGGCAAAAGATAAAGGGAGTATGGAGGTTCACCCAAGAATCTTTATGCCAAGGGACAAAGTGGAGGCTGTTTAGCAACCTATCCCCCTGACCCCCTTCCCTTAATAATGGAAGGGGGAGGGTAGGTAAGAGAGGGGCGAAGCCCCTCTAACATAACCAATTCCCTTTCCCTTTATAAGGGAGGGGGACAAAGGGAGAGGGTTGCCAAATAAATATTAAAGGGGGTGAGGTTAATAAACAATCTCAAAGTGGTCAAAGGGGATAGAGAGAAAAGACAAATATTTAGTCAGCCAGTTTTCGTTTAATCTCTGAAATAGAACCTTGAGTAGCTAGTTCACCCTGTAAGATGCACTCTGGAGCTCGGTGGAAATCACCCCAGCCAATATGCGTTACCTGGGGTTCAATTATCACATCAGCCCCAACCAGGCTGGACTTCACCGCTTGATAGGCAGCAATATGAATTGTTTGCATTATGACATTGAAGATGTTAGGCTCCTTTGCTTCTAACCCCTCCTCGCTTACTTGATGAATCCTCTCCCGCGCATCTGGCGTCACATTCACCGCTATAATAAAATCTGCTCCCATCCTTTTGAGGACACTCACTGGCACCGGGTTCACCAGACCGCCGTCAACCAAATATCTACCTTTCCATCTAACAACAGTAAATATTACCGGGATAGAAATGCTGGCTCTCACCCCTTCCAGTACCGAGCCCTGATTAATTACTACCTCCTCACCAGTCTCAACATCAGTAGCTACACAAGCAAAGGGTATCCTTAAATCGCCAAATCCTATGTCACCCCCGACAATTGATTTCAATACCTCTTTAATTCTCCTTCCCTGAATTAAACCAGTTCTGGGTAGGGCTGGGTCTGCCAAAAGGGCAAACCTCTTTGAACCCAGGTCTATTGCCAGATTCTCCAGCAGGCTAATATCTTTCCCCTGTGCATAGAGGGCACCAACCAGAGCGCCGGCGCTGGTACCAGCAATCATATCAATAGGAATATCTTCCTTCTCTAGGGCTTCCAGCACGCCGATATGAGCCAGTCCTCGGGCGGCACCACTGCCCAGAGCCAAGCCAATCTTAGTCTTTTTCTTCCGCAACCCTACCCCCTCTCAAAAACCAGGGGCGAATAGTGCGAAAATTGCCGGGATAACAGAATAAGATAATTAAGGCTACAGCCAGCATTCCTATATCTATGTATAGTGAGCCCACAGTTGAGACCCTGGCTTGGGTTATTCTTTCCACCATGCCAAAACAGCCGCATGGTTCGTCTCCTAGCCCAAGACTAATCATCCAGCTATTGTTGGCTATGAAACCAGCAATCAGCACTGATGAAAAAGCGGCCATAAGCTTAGCCGCAATGCCAATGATTAACAGCGAACCAAGCACTAACTCTACCCACGGAACCCAGCGGGCAACGATGATAGCCTGCGGCAGAGTCAGAAATGATTTAGAAAGGATAAGAGCTAGGAATTCACCATGATATGGTAGTTTACCTAGACCAGAGACAATAAAAACTAGACCCAATAATATGCTTGCCCCTATAGCCAGCCAATGTTTACCATGTATGAGCCCTCTCATCCCCACAATTCCTCAATATCCTTTTCCGCCTGTCTGCTGGCCTCCTCACTGAAGATAAAGCCCTTATAGGACTCAGCGGAGCCGTATTCACGAGGCTGGAATGTCACCGGCATGGGCACGGCGTGACCGAAGATGAGCGCTTGCTGTTTGGCCGCCAGCTTGGCTAGTACTGATTTCAGTTCGCTCTTGCCAGAGACGCCGGCAAGCACACTGTCAATATCACGCTCATTATCCAGAAGGCAGGTTATCTTGGTACCGATTTGAGACATAACCTCGCTGTCAATGCCGCTGGGGCGCTGGTCAATCACCAGCAGGGTAACATTATACTTGCGCATCTCCCGAGCAATAGTGCCAAAGATAGTCTGGCTGGATACCTCGGGATTGAGAAACTTGTGTGCCTCCTCAATAGTTATCACCAGAGGAGTAGGCTTGGCAGTATCCTCACCCATTGCCTTTTCCATCCTCTCCTGATATTGAGCATAGATACGGCGGGCGAGCATATTGGATACTAGGACATAAGCCGTAATATCCCGGTATCTACCGAACTCCAGAACCACATTTATACCCCGGTCAAGATGCTCAAGAATGCTTCTTACGGCATTAGTTGGAGCATGAGACTCTATAAAAGGAAGCCGTCTGATGGTTGCTAGCCCCCGCCGTAGGTTCTGAAAGGTGCTCTCATGTATGCTCAGCTCCTTTAACAACGCCCCGGTCTCCTCAGAATCTTTCAGGTCCAGGGCACCTTGTAACCAGTTCTTACCAAACCTCCGGTATAACTGGTATACCGCCTCAACTGCCGGTTCAGTAAGATTCAGGAGCTGGCGCAGTAGTCCAATGTCTTC
>JAUVZE010000069.1 GCA_030602665.1 Dehalococcoidia bacterium | reverse complement strand
TATGATGTAGACCGATTTGGTGGCTGTTGTGGGCTTAGTGCAATTGAAGATGCCAAGAGAGTAGCTTATAAGTTGGGCATCCCTCACTATGTAATGAATTTTAGGGACATCTTTGCCCAGAAAGTCATCGCCGATTTTTGCCAAGAATATAGCCTAGGAAGGACGCCGAACCCTTGTATCAAATGCAACCAATATATTAAGTTTGGTGCCCTCTTGGAGAGGGCTAAGGAGCTGGGGGCTGATTTCGTGGCTACCGGACACCACGCCAGAATAGAGAAGAATGGAGCTAGTGGCAGATACCTTCTTAAGAAAGGAATCGACCGGCGCAAAGACCAGTCCTATGTGCTGTATACATTAACCCAGAAGCAACTAGAGCATACTCTACTACCCATAGGGAATTTTACTAAAGCGAGGGTGAGAGAGATAGCCAGAGAACTGGGGCTTCCAGTGGCAGCTAGGCCAGAGAGCCAGGAGATTTGCTTTATCCCTGATGGCGATTACCCCAGATTCCTTAAGGAATATGTCTCTCAAACAATAAAGCCGGGACCAATACTGGATAGACAGGGGAATACCTTGGGGGAGCACCGGGGAATCCTGTTTTATACCATAGGTCAGCGTAAGGGGTTGGGCATATCAGCCGAAGAGCCATTGTATGTAACCGCTATTGTTGGCGAAAGGAATGCCATTGTGGTGGGTGGTAAAGAGGAGGTATATGGAAGTGAGCTTATCGCCTCCAGGTTGAACTGGATAAGCCTAGCCAAGCTAGAGCAGCCCATCACTGCCAGGGCAAAGATAAGGTATCTACATAATGAGGCAGAAGCAGCAATAACCCCTATAGATGAAGACAAAGTTCAGGTAGAGTTTAAGGAACCGCAGATGGCAATCACCCCAGGTCAGGCAATAGTCTTTTACCATGGGGATACTGTGATAGGTGGCGGGACAATAGAGCAGAAGAGAGTGATAACATAGCCAAAAGCGTCCCTGGAGGGATTCGAACCCACGACCCGCTGCTTAGAAGGCAGCCGCTCTGTCCAACTGAGCTACAGGGACAAGCTGTTTACTAATTAAATGTAGCACGGGATGAGGGTAAGGTCAAGCTAGTAAAGTTGCCATAGGCACTGGGTTTCGTACCAGCCATATTATGCTGATGCTCGCCACAGGCCGGAGATAGCCAAAGCACAAAGCACAATACCAGCAATAACAGCCCCAGTCCAGCCAAGTAAAGAAAGGCAGGTCACAATTATACCAGCAATACACACCCCGATAAAGATAGACAAAAAAGCATACCTAAATCTTAAACCGAAAAGGACAGCTACTAGCGAACCTGTCCAGGCACCAGTGACCGGCAGAGGGATAGCAACAAATAACGCCAGGCCAATTCGTTCATACCTCTCAACAACTCTCCTCCGCTTCCTGGTACGTTCAAAAAGCCAGTGCAGAAACCGGTCAAAGAAGCCTATCTTGCTTAGCCATCTGGAGATGGCATTAAGGAACAATAGAATAACAGGCACCGGCAGTAGATTGCCAATGATAGCTAACGGGAGAGCATAATACCAGGGGAAGTGAAACAGGTTTATCGCCACCGGCAGTGCTCCGCGGAGTTCAAATATGGGTAGAGCAGCAATAATAAGCACTACTAGCTCTTTAGAAAAACCCAAGCTTAGAAGCTCTTCAGGGGACACACTTTTCCTTTACAATCATTATTCAAAGACACTGCTGGGCAGTGTAGCAAATGAGCGCTACTAGCGTCAAGGTGACTTAACGAGTTGGCTTGACAATCATTCACTTATGTTGCTAGTATGAGTGTAACTCCTAAATTTAATTGGTGCATAGGCTAACCGTTGTTGAGATTATTAGATAGGATAGATAGTCCTACTGATTTGAAACGGTTGACGCTGCCAGAGCTCAAGCAATTAGCTACTGAGATTAGACAGGAACTGGTGGCTACAGTAACCGCTAACGGAGGTCATCTAGCTTCTAATCTGGGGGTAGTTGAGCTTACTATAGCTCTGCATCGGGTATTTGACAGTCCACGGGATAAGATTGTCTGGGATGTAGGGCATCAAAGCTATGTCCACAAATTGCTTACCGGGAGGCGGCAGCGTTTTTCCTCTCTCCGTCAGTTTGGCGGGTTATCTGGTTTTACCTGCCGTAGCGAGAGTGAGCACGACCCATTTGGTGCTGGTCATGCCAGCACCTCAATCTCGGCTGCCATGGGTATGGCTATCGCTCGTGACCTGGCTGGTGATAGCTATCAGGTGGTAGCGGTTATTGGTGATGGGGCGATAACTGGCGGGATGGCCCTTGAGGCGCTCAATCAGGCAGGGCATCTAGGCTCCAGGCTTATTGTAGTTTTGAATGATAATGGGATGTCAATCTCACCTTCTGTTGGTGCCCTAGCTAAACTATTAAGCAAAGTACGGTTTGACCGCCGTTACTATTGGGCAAAAGAGGAAGCTAGGCAGGTAATTACTACATTTCCCTGGGGTAAAAGGCTATGGCAGGCAAGTCAACGGGTCAAGAGCGGTCTTAAGGGCTTGGTTATGCCCACAGTGATTTGGGAAGAACTCGGCTTCACCTATATGGGCCCTATTGATGGGCACGATATTGATGAACTGGAAACTGCCCTTATCCAGGCACGGGATTATCTCAAACCGACTTTTGTTCATGTTATTACCGCTAAAGGTAAGGGCTATCTTCCTGCCGAAGAGAACGTCGTTTACTTTCATGGTGTGCCACCCAAGAAGGTAAGCACCAAGGCGATACCAACCTATAGCGAGGTATTTGCCCAGACGGTGCTCCGCCTAGCTCAGGAGAACCCTAGGCTGGTAGTGGTTACCCCGGCTATGCCTGAGGGAAATTGCCTAAGTATTGTTGCCAGTGAGTTTCCCCGGCGTGTTTTTGATGTTGGCATCTGTGAACAGCATGCCGTTACCTTTGCTGCTGGGTTAGCTACTCAGGGATTTATACCTATTGTCGCTATATACTCTACCTTCCTCCAGCGTGCTTTCGACCAGATTATTCATGATGTTTGCCTTCAGGAGCTACCAGTTATTTTTGCTATTGACCGTGGAGGTATTGTCGGCGATGATGGTAAGACACATCAGGGTACCTTTGACCTTTCTTACCTAACATTAATTCCCAATCTGATTGTAGCCGCACCCAAGGACGAAAATGAGCTACAACACCTGCTCTATACCGCAGTAACATCAGGACGCCCGATGGCTATTAGATACCCCCGTGGCTCAGGGATTGGAGTGGAATTGGATACAGAGTTAAACCCCATTCCCATAGGCAAAGGGGAAATAGTGAGATACGGAGAGGATATAGCCATATTAGCTATAGGGGCTACTGTGGCTCCAGCACTTGAGGCAGCCCAGGAGTTAGCTTCGAGTGGGATTGAGGTTACGGTGGTTAACGCTCGCTTTGCTAAGCCACTGGACTCCGAACTTATAATAGATGTCGCCAGTCAGGTTAAGAATTTGGTTACGGTTGAGGAGAACGCCCTCAGTGGTGGTTTTGGCAGTAGTGTAATTGAGCTTCTGCAGAAATCAGGGTTGGGTGATATTCAGGTAAAGAGCCTGGGTATTCCGGACGAGTTTGTGGAACAAGGAACTCAAGCTATTCTGCGCTCCAAGTATGGTCTTGACGCTAAGGAGATAGCTCGACAAGTCTTGACCCTGTACCAGAACCTTGGCGCTAAGGTTATGGGGAGATAGCATAGTGAATTTATTCATTGATAAGGCTGGTTCTATATATTGATGAGAGCCGAGTTGAATATCAGGTGTTTGGGCTGGCGCCTGATATTTTACATTTAACCTCATAGATACTCCAGGAGAAACATATGAATAAGTCATCGGTCAGAGACATAGAGGTTGAAGGTAAACGGGTTCTGCTTAGAGTTGACTTCAATGTTCCCTTAGACGAAATGGGGGAAATAACCGATGACAGTCGTATTCAAGCAACACTACCTACTATTAAATACCTTATTGCCCGGGGGGCAAGGGTTATCCTCTGCTCTCATTTGGGGCGACCCGATGGGAAAGTGATTGAGAAACTACGCTTAGCCACTGTTGGTCAGCGCCTATCACAGATTTTGGGGCAGACAGTGACTATTACCCCGGACTGTATTGGTCCAGATGTGGAGAAGGCAGTAGAAGAATTGAGCAATGGCGATGTCTTGCTCCTAGAGAATGTTCGCTTTCACCCTGAGGAAGAAGGAAACGATGCCTCCTTTGCGCAAGCCCTGGCTCGATTGGCTGATATATACGTTAATGACGCCTTTGGCACGGCTCATCGCAGTCATGCCTCTGTTGTTGGCGTGGCTAACTATCTCCCGGCGGTTGCTGGACTATTGCTGGAGAGGGAGATTAAAACCCTGGGTGGCATTCTAGAAAGCCCAGCTCATCCCTTTGCTGCGCTGCTTGGTGGGGCCAAGGTAAGTGATAAAGTAGGCATGCTAGAAAATATTATGGACAAGGTAGATTCGCTACTAATTGGCGGTGGCATGGCGGCCACCTTCCTAAAGGCAAAATCCTACGAGACAGGTCTATCGTTGGTTGAGGCAGACAGGCTGGATACTGCTGTTGAGTTAATGGAAAAAGCAGCAAGAAATGGGGTGCACTTGTTACTTCCGGTTGACGTGGTTGTTGCTGATAGCCTTAGTACCAAGGCTGAATTTAAGATGGTATCTATAGACAATATACCCTCAGATTTAAGGGTTGTAGACATAGGTCAGCTTACCATTGGCAGCTTTTCCCGGAAACTAGAGAGGTGTAAAGCAGTCTTCTGGAACGGGCCTATGGGTATATACGAAATACCTCAGTTTGCTGAGGGAACACAGGCTATGGCTAGACTTCTAGCTAACCTTAAGGCGACAACTGTCATCGGGGGCGGCTCTACGGCTGAGGCAGTAACTGAGATGAAGCTGGCAGATAAAATGACCTTTGTTTCAACTGGAGGTGGCGCTTCACTTAGATTCTTAAGTGGTAAGGAATTGCCCGGTGTAGAGGTATTGATGGATAAGGAGGTATAGAAGGTAGTGAATCCGGTTGATTTGGAGTTCATTAAGCTTATTTCTGTGCCTTCACCTACCAAGATTGTATTAATAGTCATTGATGGGTTAGGTGGATTGCCCTATCCGGAAACCGGCAAGACAGAGCTGGAGACAGCCAATACACCAAATCTTGATACATTAGCCACCAAAGGTGTATGTGGTCTTATTGACCCAGTGAGCTCGGGGATAACCCCAGGTAGCGCACCAGCCCACCTGGCTCTTTTTGGTTATGACCCCATTAGCTTTCAGGTTGGTCGGGGGGTGCTGGAAGCAATGGGGATAGATTTTGACCTCCAGCCGGAGGATGTAGCCGCCCGGGGTAACTTCTGTACTGTTGATAAAGATGGCTTGATTACTGACCGCAGAGCGGGCCGTATCTCTACCGAGGAGTGCACCAAGCTGTGCCAGTTGCTAAATGGACTGATAATAGATAAGGTTAAACTTTTGGTTTGTCCGGTTAGTGAGCACCGCTTTGTAGCCGTATTTCGGGGGGAGGGACTTGTTCCTGACGTCAGTGAGTCTGACCCCCAGCAGATAGGGGTAGCCCCAAAGCCCATTACTGCCCTAAGCCTGGAAGCAAGTAGAATAGCTAGTGTTGCCAACCAATTTATCGCCAAGACCAAGACAATCTTAGCTGAGCATCATCCAGCCAATATGGTTCTCCTCCGTGGATTCTCCAAGTGTCCTCGCTTTCCTAGTATGGGGGAGATCTATGCATTGAAGCCAGCCGCTATTGCTAGTTACCCTATGTATCGGGGAATAGCTAAATTAGTCGGTATGGAGGTTCTAGAGACAGGAACTACTATTGAAGCTGAATTTAGAACTCTACAAGAGAACTACGCTAACCATGACTTTTTCTTCTTACATATAAAAGGGACTGACTCTGCCGGTGAGGATGGCGACTTTGACCGTAAAGTCAGGGTCATAGAGCAGGTTGACAGTGTTTTACCCAG
>JAUVZE010000060.1 GCA_030602665.1 Dehalococcoidia bacterium | reverse complement strand
ACGCTGGCTCGCCCTCTCTATTCTTTTGCTCTCTCTTAATTCAGGGAAACCGGTGGAGATGATATAGGCCTTACCTTGAAGGTTATCAAAGGCTAAAACCAGGTCATAGAAGCCAAGGTAGCACTCCGGTAGTTTGAGGTCGTCTATGGCAGTGCTAGGCAGCCGCTCAATAAAATGACAAAGGTCATAGCTGAAGTAACCCACCGCGCCGCCAACGAACGGTACTGGTGAGGAACAAGGGTCCAGGTGATAGGCTTCTAAGAAATGATTCAGGACATCAAAGGGATTGCCACTTAAGCGGCTCTTTTCAGCACCTCGGGTGAGAATAATTTCACTGCCATGGGTGCTAAGCACTAGGAAAGGGTCGCTGCCGATAAAAGAATAGCGTCCTAGTTTGTGAGCATCCATGCCACTATCTAGGAAGAAACTGAACGGCTTATTCCTGAAGAGTTTGAAGGCGTCAAGCGGTGACAACTCTGCGTCTATTTCTTCTATCAGTGGACAGCGAGATGCTCTGACCATGTATCTAAACTACGGTGAGGATTCTACCTTGCCGACAGTTACTGGCATCATACAACAGTGGGCAAGCCTCGTCAATTGAAGTCGGAAGGGTTTTATTAAAACCATGGTGAACGGTTGTTTCCTTACGCTGAATCAGTCAGTATCCAAAATGCAGTTCAAGACGCAGTTAACAAAATAGGGCGGCAATGGAGACGGTGGTAAAGTTAAGCTTGAACCTGCCTAACCAGACGCTCCCAATGATGGTCAACATTTTCTTGTATGCGAGCAATGTGCTGCTCTGTCATCAAGTGGCGGAAGCGCCCTTGTAGCTCCAAGTACTGTCTCACCGGGACTCCCCGAGGTGAATAGGTTATGGTATATTTTTCTCCATCCTCAATCTCGTATAAGGGAAAGACCTTACTCTCCACAGCCATCCGGCTAATCTTGATGCTGAACTCAGGAGAAAATCTCCACCCTGTGGGACACGGACAAAGCACATGGAAAAACCTTGTCCCCCTTTTTTGTTTGGCTTTGCTCACCTTCTGCATTAGGTCGAAAGGAAACGCCGGTGTTGCTGTAGCTGCGTAGGGCACCTTGTGGGCAGCCATTATTTCCATGATATTCTTTTTAGCACCTTGTTTAGGTCTCGGTAGAGGTGTCGTTGTTGTCCAACAACCGTCAGGGGTAGCTGAACTGCGCTGAATGCCGGTATTCATATAGGCTTCATTATCATAGCAGAGATACATAATATCATCGTTACGCTCCGCTGCCCCGGAAAGTGCCTGGAGTCCAATATCAAAGGTTCCCCCATCACCAGCAACAGCTAGCACTGTAGTCTCATAATCCCCCTGAGCTTCCAATCCTGCCTTGACCCCACTGGCAGTGACGGCAGCCGTTTCGAAAGCGCAATTCAGTATTGAGATACGCAAACCCGAGGGCATTGTCAATTGCGAATCTCGCCCATAAGTTGAGCGTCCAGACATTAATGTAAAACAGCAGGCCGGAACAACACAAATTGTCTTAGGACCTAATACCTTCAATACGTAGCGGATTATCAGCGCTGCGCTGCAGCCGGCGCACAGGGTATGTCCTTGATATATATACTCCTCTTCTGGAACAACAAACTTCTCCTTCTCAGCCAAAAGCGACGTCATCTTATCACCTCCGTCCAAATAATATCCTCCTCCGGAGTATCTTGCTGTAATGTGTAATCTACAATATCTCCGACAATATCCTGGGTAATATCCACCCCACATAGCCCAACAATAAATCCAAAGACTACTGGTTTCTGGTCAGTATGATATAAAGCGGACTTAATACTCTGGCTGAGTATACCACCTTCGCCAAGTGATATATTACGGTCAAAAACTGCCACCTTGGGCACACCCTTCAAGAGGTGCCGTATCTCCTCCTTGGGGAAGGGACGAAACATCCTTATTCGTAGTAGGCCTACCCTTTCTCCTCGTTGGCGAAATTCTTCTACCACCCTTCTCACCGTGCTAACCATGGTGCCAGCAGCAACTATGACCAACTCCGCCCCGTCTAGGTAATATTCCTCTACTATGCCGTATCGGCGACCAAAAAGCTCGTAGAAGTGCTCATCAGCCTTCCTCAGCACCGCAGGGACTCTTTCCATAGCTTGCTGAGCATGGTATCTAAATTCGTATTGGGTTGCTGGACATCGTGTGGAGCTAGCATAGAAGGTCAGACGATTTTCTGAATCCAGCTTAAACGGTGGAACATAGGGTGGCAGGTAGCTATCTACTAGCTCCGCTTCAGGGATATCCACCGGCTCATAGGTATGAGAAAGATAGAAGGCATCATGGCATACCATACAGGGCAGCATTACCTCCTCGGCAATACGATAGGCTTGTAGTATGCTATCCAATACTTCCTGAGCGCTCTCGCACTCCAACTGAATCCAACCAGTATCCCTTTGGGCAAAACTGTCAGTCTGGTCAGCCCCTAAGTTCGTTGGCGGCGCCAGAGCACGGTGAACATTACTCATGACGATAGGTAATCTGGCTCCAGCAGCCCAGAATAGGAGCTCATGCATCAATGCCAATCCCTGAGAGGAAGTAGCGGTGAAGGTTCTGACACCGGTATTGGCTGCCCCAATGCAAGCCGCCATGGCTGAGTGCTCTGATTCCACAGGTATGAATTTGGCCTCCAATTCTCCAGAACTGCTGAAGTCAGCCAACTTTTCTACTATGGTTGTCTGGGGCGTAATAGGATAAAAAGCGATAAATTTAGGTCGCGCCAATTTGGCACCGTAAGCAGCTGCGTAGTTTCCTGAGATTACCTTCTCCATTTCGCTTCTTCCTCCATGGTTATCGCTCCTCTAGGGCATTCCTCCTCACATAAACCACACCCCTTACAATAATCGTAATTGACCTGATATTCTCCGTTCTTCCTTGATATGGCTACGTCTGGGCATACCAGCCAACAATTGTCACAGCCATTGCAAACTCCACAACTGAAGCATCTCTCTGTCTCTTCTATGGCCACACTCTCGGTAAAGCCACCCTCAACCTCGGCGAATCCTTTAATCCTGTCAGCCACTGGCAATCGGCTAATTTGTGCTCCTGGAGATGACTGGAAGTAAGCTAGATTGAGGTCTTTAAAGCTGGCAATGGGGGTTTTCTCTCTAAATACTTCAAGCCTTTCCCCTTTTATATACCGGTCAATTGAGACGCTGGCTCTCTTACCGGCACCAATAGCCCAGGCCACTGTTGCTCGGCCACCAGTAACATCCCCACCGGCGAAGATGCCAGGCTTGTTGGTGGCTAGAGTGCCGGCATCGACTACCAAGGTACCCTGGGGCGAGGTTTTAAGCTCATGGTTTATCAAGGTGAGGTCGGGAGTTCGCCCCACAGCAGTTATTACCGTATCCACATCGATTACAAACTCTGACCCCTTGACGGGGGTGAGGCGTGCCCCACGACCCTTATCCGCTTCGGCCAATCTCATACGAATACACTCTAATCCGGCTACTCTACCTTCACCCAAGATATTGCTAGGAGCAGCTAAATAGACAATATGGACACCTTCCTCCTCGGCTACCTTGACCTCCTCATCCCTGTTAGGCATATCTATTTTTGATTGTCGGCAGATGATAGATACATACTTTGCCCCTAGTCTAATAGCAACTCTCGCCGCGTTTACCGCCACGTTGTTTTCACCAATAACGGCAACCTTATCCCCAACACTTACCCGATTTCCCAGGTTGACCTCTCGTAGAAAACTCAGGGCGTCAACAACCTCGTCCTTTTCTTCACCTGATAAACCTAATTTCATGCTTTTGTGAGCACCAGTAGCAATGAAAATCGCCTTATATCCCTGCCCAAATAGGTCATCAAGGCTTTGCTTGCTACCGATGGCAACATTAGTCTGAATGTCAATACCCAGGCGCTCAATGGCATTGATTTCGGCGGCTAATACCTCCTTGGGTAAACAATATTCAGGGATGCCTACCGCCAGCATACCTCCAGGCACAGATAAAGCTTCGAAGACAGTCACCGGGTATCCCATCTTAGCTAGGTGATAAGCACAGCTCAGCCCTGCTGGACCAGAGCCAATAACCGCAATTTTCTCCCCTCTTCTGTCTCTTATTTTCCCCTCTCCAGGCAGGGTAAGCCCGTAATCCCCTAGAAATCTCTCTACATTATGAATGGCTACCGCCTCATCAAAGCGACGTCTATTGCAAGCCAGCTCACAGGGATGGTCACAAACTCTGCCTAAAACAGCCGGAAATGGATTACTCCTTCTAATTAGTTCCCATGCCTGTTGAAATCTCTCCTGCTTAATCAAGCTGAGGTAACCCTGTATATCCTCATTAGCTGGGCAACTATGATTACAAGGGGGTAACTTGTTTCTATATACTGGTCTCATATATCGCCAGCTGCCCGTCTTATTGACTAAACTATCCCCTCGAGCAATCGGCGGAACAATCGGGACTATTCCCTTAAGAAGGGGCTTAAAAATGGCCTTGTGGGTCATCTATTCTCTCCTTTTACAACTCCTAACAAGTTCATAGGCTTCTTTAGCAGCAGCGGCGTTCTCTTCTTTTTTTACCGGAGACTCTTCTCTAATAGCCTCTAAGACAGCCTCTAAACCAACTGCTCCAACAACCCTAGAGAATGCGCCTAGGATAGCAGTGTTAACTATAGGGTCTCGTGGTGAACCCAAACCATGTTTAACCGCAATGGAGGCAGCATCAACTGTAGCAATATTAAATTTAGCAGGAAGGTGTATCTCTTCAGGTGCCTGGCCGCTATTAATGACAATCCAAGCCTCATCCTTCAGTCCAGCAGTAACATCAACGACTTGCATTAAAGCAGGGTCAAGAATAATAACATGGTCTGGCTCATAAACCTTACACCTTAAGGAAACCTTTTTATCATCAATCCTGGTGAAGCCTAATACTGGTGCCCCCCTTCGCTCCCCACCAAAGACAGGAAAAGACTGGCAATACCTCCCCTCCTTAAAAGCAGCTACTGCCAATATGTTGGCAGCGGTCACTGCTCCTTGTCCTCCTCTACCATGAAAGCGAACTTCCAGCATTTAATTTAATATCACCTCTCAAATTTTTGACTAACTTAATTAATATAGAAGACGCCTCACTATTGCTCTTCTAGGGAAGGGTTGCCTTATTGTTTTACGGCATCGTATCTCAAGTAGCGGCGATAACTTCATCTTCGGTGTTACATGGGACAGTTCGGAAATCAACGCCGAGATTTGTTTAATATAAAGTAGCGCATACCGGATTCGAACCGGTGATCTCCTCCTTGAGAGGGAGGTGTCCTAAACCCCTAGACGAATGCGCCGCTAAAAAAAAGAAATTGTCCTCCAAAAATCTAGCCTCCCACTCAGGAAGGATTCCGACCTTCAATTCTACTAGCGGTGAGGGCAAAAAGAAGATATGTTCTCTCTTAAAGATCATCTCATAGGGCAGGTTCCTTCATTATTATTGCCGTTAGCAAATAGAAAGTCAAGCTTGTGTCCTTGGCCAGTACCTTAGTAACACATCACCGCTTTTCTTTGCTTTTCTTTCTCAGTTACATAAGTACTCTTTGAACCCTATATCCTTGCACTAACAACCACTATGCTATACTATAAAGTTGCCTGAGGTGAATTAATGACCGGGTTAATTTTTGGGACTGGTGGCGTCCCGCATAGCTCTAAAACTAATTCCACTATAGATGGCATTAGGCGTGTTGCTGAACTGGGGCTGGGTTGTATGGAGATAGAATTTGTCCAGGGGGTAAGAATGGGGGAGGCTGGGGCTAGCCTGGTTGCCGAGATAGCTGCCAGAGAAGGAGTAAAACTATCGGCTCACGCTCCTTACTTTATTAACCTTAATGCACATGAGCCAGAGAAGATAAGGGCTAGTCAGGACCGAATACTCCAGACTGCCCGCATTGCCTCAATATGTGGGGCAGAAAGCATTGTTTTGCATGCTGCTTTCTACCTTGGTGACCCGCCAGAAGAAGCCTATAGTAATGTAAAGAAACATCTAGAGGAAGTAATGCACCAGCTTAGACGGGAAACTAACCGGGTGTGGATTAGACCGGAAGTTATGGGCAAGCACAGTCAGTTCGGCACAATAGAGGAGGTACTTAATCTGAGTATTGAACTGGAGGGGGTAGCTCCCTGCATAGACTTTGCTCACTGGCATGCTCGAACTGGAAGGTTTAATTCCTATCCGGAGTTTGCTTCTATTCTGCAAGAAGTCGAAGAGCGTTTGGGCAGACATGCCCTGGATAATATGCATATCCATGTGTCTGGTATTGCCTATGGTAAGAAGGGGGAAACAAAACACCTGAACCTGAAGGAGTCGGATTTCCAGTATGCTGAGCTTCTCCAAGCGTTAAAGGATTACGATGCCAAGGGCATGGTAGTCTGTGAAAGCCCCAATCTGGAAGAAGATGCCCTGCTCCTGCAAGAGACATATAACGCTTACTGAGAAAGCTAGCACTAGCTCTCTTGTAGCGCATAACTGCAAATTTTTCCTCTTTATGGCTGTTTCTGGTATAATATTAAGTGGCGAATGGTGAAAGTGGAACTATACATTATTTGAGGTGACGAATGAGACCAAGTTGGAGGCGTAATAGTTTAATATATATAGCTATTCTACTTGCTGGGATTGCTCTTATCGCCTTTCTAATGCCGACAGCT
>JAUVZE010000100.1 GCA_030602665.1 Dehalococcoidia bacterium | reverse complement strand
CTGGACTTCTTTGACTTCCTTAGAGCCAAAGACATTAGTTCACTAAAGGAAGTAGATAGGCTTACCCTGCGTGATTATCTGTCTCATCTTATGAAGCAGGGCTTGGTCAAGGCAAGCATCGCCCGTAAGCTATCAGCCATCCGCTCGTTTTACCGTTACCTGTTACGGGAGGGGATGATTTCTACCAGCCCGGCAGCCACTACCTCCTCACCCAAGCTGGATAAGCGCTTGCCTTCATTCCTTACCATAGAAGAGGTGAAGCGACTGCTGGAAGCGCCTGATTTATCCACACCGCAGGGGCAACGAGACCGTGCCCTGCTGGAGCTACTCTATGCTTCAGGACTTAGAGTGAGCGAACTGGCGCAGCTAAACCTGGAGCAGATTAACCTTGATACCCGTGAAATCAGGGTCTGGGGGAAGGGGGCTAAGGAACGGGTAGTCCTGATGGGCAAGCCAGCTGCTGAGGCATTGGCTACCTACATTAGCGGTGGCAGACCTAAACTTTTGGGCAAGAAAAGGAGCAGTGCCCTGCTGGTTAATCGTTACGGAGGACGCCTCCCCGAAAGAAGAGTGCAAAGAATATTAGAAAAATATGCCAGCTTAGCCGGTATAGATAAGAAGGTTCATCCCCATTTGCTGCGTCATACCTTTGCCACCCATTTGCTTGATGGCGGGGCTGACCTGAGGGTAGTCCAGGAACTTCTGGGGCATGCTGACCTATCTTCCACCCAGATTTATACTCATGTAACTAAAAGTCAGGCGAAAAAGGTGTATCTATCAGCTCACCCCATGGCAAGACAGAAAGGTAACGAACTTGAAAACAGGGAATAGACTACAAAATCTGCGCCACAGATTAGTTGACAAGGAGCTTGATGGCATCCTCATCTCCCAGACGGAGAATAGATATTACCTCTCTGGCTTTGATGGTTCGTCAGGTTTCCTGTTAATTACACCCCAAGATACAATTCTGGCGACTGACTTTCGCTATATTGAGCAAGCCAAAGCACAAGCTTCGTACTACGAGATTCTTCTAATTTCTAATGACCTAGCCACCTGGTTTCCCCAACTGGTGGCTGACCTAAACCTGAGAAGGCTGGGGTTTGAAGCGGGACATATTACCTTCACCACGTACCACCGATTAACTGAAGCATTAGATAAAGCCCAATCCCAGCTTAGGCTGGTTCCTATGGATGGACTGGTGGAATCCCTTCGGGCGATAAAGGAGCCTGAAGAAATTGAGCTTATTACACAGGCTGTAGCCATAACTGACGAGGCCCTAAACTATATTCAAGGTGAAATCAGCACCGGTATGAGCGAAAAGGAAGTAGCCTGGGGCATAGAGAAATTCCTGCGAGAGAATGGTAGCCAGAGTATACCCTTTGATGTTATGGTGGCTTCCGGCTCCAATTCAGCCCTACCCCACGCCAAATCTTCACCACGCACTATCCAGTCTGGCGAGCCAATTATTATTGATATAGGGGCCAGGGTTGGGGGCTATTCCAGTGACCTGAGCCGCACCATCTGCCTTGGTACCCCCAATAGTACCTTCAATAAAGTGTATGATACTGTTCTTGGCGCTCAGCTAACAGCCATGGCTATAATTAGGGAGGGTATGACTGGCGAGGAGGCAGATAGTTTAGCCAGAGTAGTTATTGAGGAGGTCGGCTATGGTGAGGCCTTTGGACATGGTCTGGGTCATGGCATAGGGTTGGCTACACATGAGCCACCACGCCTTGGCCCAAATTCAACAGAACAGCTGGTTGATGGTATGGTATTTACTGTTGAGCCTGGTATTTATCTCACCGGTTGGGGAGGGGTGAGGATTGAGGATGTGGTAATAATAGAAAATGGCAAACTTAGAGCGATAAGCAAAGCCAAAAAATAAAGATTTGGGGGAGTTTGATATGATAAGCAGCGGTGAATTAAGAAAGGGAATTACTATTGAGCTTGCTGGTAAATTATACCAGGTTATTGACTATCAACATGTCAAAATGAAGCGAACCGCTTTGGCCCGTCTCAAACTTCGTGATATACGGGATGGTCATACTATTGAGCAGACCTTTCAATCAAGCGAAAAATTTATCCGGGCACGACTTGACTACCGCAGTATGCAATACCTCTATAATGATGGCGATTTGTATTACTTTATGGACGAAGAGAATTACGAGCAGATGCCTATCAGTGCCAATCAACTAGGCAATGCCCTTAACTATCTGAAAGAAGGCATGTCGGTGGAGGTGTCAAGCTATAAGGGGGAGCTGGTGGGGGTGGAACTACCCATTACTGTCGAGCTCCAGGTCATTGAGGCTGAGCCCGGTTTCAAAGGGGATACCGCTACCGCTGGCAATAAACCGGCTAAACTAGAGACCGGTATTACCATCCAGGTTCCCTTGTTTATTAACACTGGGGATATAATTAAGGTTGATACTCGCAATGGTAGCTACCTAGAAAGGGTGTAAAATAAATTACCAAAGCTTTAACACCGAAGACAAAATCAAGATTGATATCCGCCGTGGTAGCTGCTTGTAAAGGGTACAAATAAATTGCTAAAGGCTGACCTTCACATTCATACTGAATACTCGATGGATTGCACTACGCCGTTAGAGAAGGTAATCCAGCGTTGTCTGGAGATCGGCATCAACTGTATTGCTGTCGCCGACCACGGCACTATTGAGGGGGCACTAAAGTTGCAGAATATTGCTCCCTTCCCGGTAATTGTAGCCGAGGAAATTCTAACGCCACATGGTGAAATTATGGGTATGTTTCTCACCGAGGGTATACCCAGTGGCCTGTCTGTTGAGCAGACTATAGCTCACATCAGGGCGCAAGGTGGCTTGGTGTGCCTACCCCACCCCTTTGATACCCTCCGGCATTCTGCCCTAAACAGCCGGATAATAGAAACAATAATAGCACAAATTGATATTATAGAAGTATTTAATGCACGGTCACCTCTTATGCGGGGTTCAGCTAAAGCCAACATGCTCGCCGAGAAGTATGGAATTCTTAAAAGTGCTGGCAGTGATGCTCATACCACTGTCGAAATAGGTAATGCCTATGTGGAGATGCCCCAATTTAGTGGCAAGGATGATTTTCTTCAGGCCCTGGAAAAGGGCAAGATTTCAGGGCACAGGACAAACCCTCTGGTTCATTTTGCCAGTGTCTGGGCAAGGCTAAGAAAGCAATTCTGAAACTGCTAAAAAGGCTCCAAGGACCTGGGTGAAGGGAAGTCAGGAAGGGGCTTCGCCCCTTCCAAAATAATCCTCCCCCTCTCCTTAATAAGGAGAGGGGGATTAAGGGGGTGAAGTTAATCAACGCCTATCAACTTGGCTGGTTTTCTACCGGTAGGGATAAAGCTGCCCGAGACCTTTTGCAGGTAGTGCAGAACCAAATCAAGCTAGGTGAGATTCGGGCAGAGATAGTTTTTGTTTTCTGCAGTCGCGAGCCTGGAGAATCAACAGAAAGTGATATATTTATGAGGCAAGTTGATGATTATCATATCCCCCTTATCTGCCTTTCCTACCAGAAGTTTAAATCTAGAAAAGGCGCTTATATTACCAGTCAAGGTGGAACTTTACCTCGGTGGCGGCTTGAGTATGATAGAGAGGTGATGAAACGGCTACAAGATTTTCACCCCAACTTGTGTGTGCTGGCTGG
>JAUVZE010000028.1 GCA_030602665.1 Dehalococcoidia bacterium | reverse complement strand
CTTTCTGGGTTTAGGTTTTCTACTGTCACCTTCCCGGAAACCGCCCCCAGAGCTAAGAGGTATGAAACTGAAGACCAATCACCTTCCACTATGTATTTAGCCGGCTTATATGCTTGCTTTGATACCTTAAATTCGGTGAGGTCCGGGGAGGATTTCACTTCTATCCCAAACTTTTTCAGGCAGTCCAGGGTCATCAGTATATACGGTTTTGATTCTAAGGGCGTAGTTAGTCTAAGTTTGACATCCTCTTCAGCCAAAGGGGCGATGAACAATAAAGCTGATACAAACTGAGAGCTTATATCACCGGGTAATTCGGTAACTCCGCCTTTTAGTCTGCCACCTTTAACCACTACCGGGGCTACCTCACCCTGGCACACGACATCCACACCCAATTGCCTGAGCGCCTGAACTAAAGGTTTGACCGGTCTTCTTGCCAGTGACGGGCCAGCAATTAGCCGGCATCTTCCAGAGATAAGTGAGCACAGGGCAGTCATAAATCTCAGGGTGGCTGCTGATTCACCACAGAATAGGGCACTATCTGGCTGGTGAAAATTACCGCCGCTAACCGGCCACAAATCCCTTTTCTGCTGAACTTGAATGCCAACCTGACGCAACACAATTAGAGCCGCCTCAGTATCTTCCGAGACTAAGGGGAATGTTATTTGACTTTCACCCTTAGCTAAGGCGGCACACACTAGCCCTCGGAGGGTGTAGCTTTTGGAAGACGGGGCTCTCACCCTTCCCTTTACGTCACTTTTATAGACTGAAATTTTCAACCTGCTTGACCTTATTTATTATTTGTTCAGTAACAGCTCCAATATCCAGCTTTGAGGTATCTATTTTTATATCGGCGGCTTGTTCATAAAAGGGCTTACGAAGCTTTAAAAGCTCCTGGATTTTTTCGGCTTTGTTGGATGCCTTAAGGACGGGCCTCTCCCCTCCATCACCCGATACCCGCTCCAGAATTACCCTTGGCGAAGCGGTCAGGTAAACTATCACCGAGTCCTCTTTCAGTCTATCAATATTTATCTTATTGAGGACTACCCCCCCACCACAAGCAATAATCTGCTTTTTGTTCCCAGCAACCCTTTTGATGACCTCAATCTCAAGCTCCCGAAAAGCCACCTCACCATCCTGCTGGAATATCTCAGATATCGGCTTTCCCGCCTTCTGCTCAATCAACGCGTCCAGCTCAACAAATTCCTTGCCCAGCTTCTCAGCCAGTGCCTTACCCACTACCGTTTTCCCTGTCCCCATGAAACCTATCAGGGCGATACTAGTCTTCATGTTCTAAAGCCTTAATCACTTCTCTTTTCATCAGGTCAAGCGGGGCTTTTTGACCAGTCCACTTCTCAAAGGCTAAAGCTCCCTGCCAGACAAACATATCAACTCCGCTGATAGTTTCGGCGCCTGCCGTCTCGGCTTCCTTTAGCAACCTCGTCTTGATAGGATTATAAACAATATCAAAGACAACCAGACCAGGCCTAAGCAGTTTGGCGGGAACTGGCGTCTCATTGATATTAGGACTCATGCCCACACTGGTAGTATTAACCAGAATATCTGCCGCTGGTAGCACCCCGTTTAGATTTTCTTCAACTAACTCCAGTGCTTTAACCTCCTGGGTGAAAAACGATGAGAGTCTGCCGGCCAGCTCCTCGGCCCAATCCAGTTCCAACAGTCGGTTTAGGATAACCAGGTGGGCGCCCCTTTCAGCAAGGATAAAGGAGATAGCCCTTGAGGCACCACCCGCCCCCAGAATGACTATCTTTTTCTCTTTCGGCTCAATACCCCTTGCCAGTAGAGCCTGTAGAAATCCGCCGGCATCGGTATTGGAACCGGTCAGCACTCCATCATCATTAGTGATAGTATTAACCGCGCCTATCTTCTCCGCCAGTGGGTCTAATTTATCCAGAAGCGGGATGACAGTGACTTTGTGGGGTATGGTAACATTCAGTCCCCTTATATTTAATCCTCTCATACCATCTATAGCCCGGCCTAATCCTACTTTCTTTACCTTAAACGGGACATACACATAGTCTAACCCCATCTGGGCAAAGGCAGCATTATGCATTGCCGGCGACATAGTATGCTCTACAGGGTCGCCTATCACCCCACAGAGCCTGGTTCCGCCTGATATAATGTTATTACTCACAACTCTACCATCTCATAGAGCTTTCTTAAGTCCCTTACCGTTATCTGACCAGAGGCAGATTCCTTACCCGCTTCAATTGAGGCATAGGTAAAATAGCCACCAACCAGGGGACAAAGAATCCTACTAACATAACCCAAAGGCCCCATAGCAAAGGAAACTATTTTTGATTTAGGGAACTCGGCAATGAGCTGTAAAACAGCCAGGTTGTCTTCAAACCGGTGGGCAGTAGTAACCACTTTACATACATCGGCGCCCGCTTTCAATTGCTGGTGAACTATCTCTTTCATCTCACTGAGAGAGGGAGTGCTGTTCAATTCATGAGATGACAAAAGGCATTTTGCCTTCTTTTTGATAAGTGGTACAATTTCAGCCAAGTTCTTCATCCTAAGCTCCATATCAATTATCTCTGCCCCCAGCTCAACTGCTTTAAGTAACTCCTCTATTCTGCTGGCTTCACCTCTCTCCCACCTACCTCCCTCATCGGCAAGTCTATTACAGCCTATCCAGGGTTTATTGAGTTGCCTAACCAACTCCGGCCAACCATCTCCGATGAGGTCTATTCGCACCTCATAGAGGTTAATGAATGGTTCAATTCCCTCTATTGGTGGTAAGTCTTTACTTACTATAACGGCGCAAATTCTAGGTCTCTTCATGCCAACCCACCAAAACCTGTTCCACTAAGGACGGGCTTACTTCATCGGTAATAAATACCTCCCCTATGGCTTTGGGCAGGACGAATCTTGTTCTACCCCCTAAAATCTTTTTATCATGTCGCACCGCCTGGATTATCTTGTCTAACTTAAGGCTCGGTGTTTCTATTGCCAAGCTGGCTCTTTGGATGAGACTTCTCAGCCTGAGTAGCTCAGTTTGGTCAAGTATGCCTAGCTGATTTGAGATTCTGGCCGCCGCCAGCATCCCAATAGCAATGGCTTCTCCATGCCCTATCCTGAAATCTGCTGCTGATTCGATGGCATGTCCTATGGTATGCCCGTAATTCAAAATATGTCTTAAACCCAAATCCATTTCATCCCTTTCCACTATCTCGGCTTTGATTTTAGCCGACCGGAGAACCGTCTCCTCAAGCTCCCCTTCATCCAGCGATTTTATCCTATCAAGATTCATCTCGAGATAGGCAAAAAACTCTTTATCCCAGACCACAGCACTTTTTATGACTTCGGCTAGCCCGTTAGCCAATTCCTTGGGGGGGAGGGTTTTAAGAGTGCTGATGTCACTAATTACCAACTTTGGCTGGTAGAAGGCTCCAATTTTGTTTTTTAGTTGGTCATGGTTTACCGCCACCTTACCACCAATGCTACTGTCAACCTGTGCCAGCAGGGTGGTTGGTATTTGCACCAGCGGTACACCCCGCAGATATGTAGCCGCTACGAACCCGGCCAAGTCTCCGATAACTCCACCACCCAAGGCTAAAATCGGCGTTGCCCTTTCCGCATAAAAGTTACTTAATTCATGGTAGAGTCTACCTGCGGTCTCCAGTGACTTTTGTTCTTCCCCATCAGGAACCGATAAGATAGTTACCCTGAAGCCTTCTCTAGTGAGATTCTGCTCTAGAGCCTCGCCATATAGCCGGTTTACTATGGGGTTGGTGATAATTACCAGTTTATCGCTAAACCCGCTTTCGGTTAACCGGTGTCCAACCTCGGCAAGTATACCCGGACCTATACGGATTTCATAGCTACTTTTCCCCAGCCTTACCTTAACCCTTTTCATCTGGTATCGCCTTAGTTTTCAGTTCTCCTAGGGGCAACCAATTGGTGTATTCTCTGGCAGGCACTGATGACCTCTTTAAGTTCCTCAGGGGTAATCGCCTGTGGACCATCGACCAGTGCTTCCGCCGGGTTATAGTGCATCTCAATCATCAGGCCGCTGGCTCCAGCCGCTATAGCGGCACAACTCATGCTGAAGATGAGGTCTCGGCGCCCTGTTCCATGACTGGGGTCAACCATTACCGGTAGGTAAGTTTCCTTCTGGATTGCTGGGACAGCGCCAAGGTCAAGGGTGTACCTGGTATAGCTTTTCCCCTTGCCTATGGGTATTATTCCTCTTTCACATAAGATTATATTCTTGTTGCCCTCGGCGGCAATATACTCAGCAAAAGAGAGAAACTCTTCAATACCAGCCCCGAAGTGCCTTTTAAACAAAATGGGCTTACCCTTATTTGATACCCTGGTGAGCAGGTCTTGGTCATACATATTTCTGGCTCCTATCTGGAGTATATCAACATATTCTGCCACCAGGTCAACCTGCGTCTCCCCCCTCACTTCAGTAATCACTGGCAATTCGAACTTCTTCCCGGCTTCAGATAGCCAGCTTAGAGCCTCCTCGGCTGCCTCCCAACCTCCAGCTCCAAGCCCCTGAAAAGAGTGAACCGAGCTTCTCGGCTTAAAAATGCCTCCTCTCAGAATATGAGCCCCAGCCGTCTTTACCCCCTCCGCAATCTTAAATAGCTGCTCTTTGCTCTCCACAGCGCAGGGTCCGGCGATGAATACCGGTTCATCACCGCCTATCCTGACATTCCCGACTTTTATTACCATACCCTCGCTTACCCCTTCAAAGAATTTACCATATTCCCGGCTGATTAGTTTATATGGGATTTCAATCCTCATCACCTCTTTTACCCCAGGAAGAACGGCAAAGTGATCAAACGGTATCTTCCTCTCATCCCCTATTAGCCCAATCACCGTCTTGTAGGCACCCCGAGAAACATCGGCTCTTAGCCCGTACCTCTTTATTTCCTTTACTACCTGCTCTATTTGTTCCTTGGTGGCATCAGTTTTCATTATTATCATTTCTCATCCCCCTAAATATTTTAACACTCTTACGAGAAACTACACTCCTCTTTTTTTCATTGCCATATCTCTTACAGTGTAACCCCTCTAGCTACTCAAAAACAAGAGAGCCCTCCCGCTTGGGAGGGCTCTTCAGATTTTTGCTTTAGACTTGTTACTTTATGATTTGATTACATTTCCATAGCCAAGCCCCCCAAGCGCGCTGCGCCCAGTAAACATATAATATACATAATATATTGCTTGAGGGACAAGATAAACTGCCATCTGTTACACCCGGCTTATTTTAGATTTAATCTTACCACAAATAATACGGTCTGTCAATGTAGTTACCTCATTGGAGAAAGAGGTAGTATTAGCCAACGCCTAATGCTTAATATCATGAACTTTTGGGACCACCCTTCCATGCCTGCCACTGCGCCATTGCGTCGTAGTTAAAGTCCGCCGCCGCAGCGTTAGCTCGGGCAGCCGGTCGGCTCACCGGTGGCTCCCCCTTGATGGACTTAACCAAGGAGAGGGCTTGCTCTATCTGGGCTGCTTCCCCTTCCAGTGAGAGCACCACCGTGCCTTCAGAGCCAGCAATGCCTCCGGCAGCAACCGGTACCACCTTCACTCCGGTAAGCACCTGAAACGCCTGGACTTCGGTGACCACCAAGGCATTGGGTATGGGCACCAGTCCCACCGGTAACCCTGTGCTGTATTTGAAACGGAAGATGCCAGTAGCTCGGGCAGCCTGTGCCACTGAGGGGATGAGCTTCTCCAGTCCCACAGGCACAACTAGGTGGCTGCCCCGGGGCAGGACTACGGGTAGGACTTCCCCTATTGTGCCTCCACGTTCCCCAGCTGCCAACACCCCGACATTCCCCTCCGGGTCTACAGCACTGGCTCCCTTAATGGACACATCCCCTTCCCTGAACTCCTGGAGAGCATCGGCGGCGGGAGTGCTATCTAGCTTACCGTGGCGAAGCACAACGGGCTCCATCCTCGTATCAGTCGGGGTTGCACAAAGCTCACCGTCGACGATTATCCCGGCAGCGTAACGGCACTTGGGCTCTACCTTATTCCCAGTCATCTCCTCGACGACGAAGGCGTTGGTGGTGCCCCGGGCGATAATCACTATCCCCTGTTCAAGGGCTCGTCTCACCTCGGGCAGGACGGCTATCCCCTTGGCGATAAGCCGCTTGGACTCCGCCGGAGTAAGGCTGACCAGCGCCCTAATAGGGGCTTCACTCACTTCTTGATTCCAGCCCGGTTGGTTATAAAACATCTCTCCCTCCTTATCCGTCATTCTAACCCGTTAGGCAGTATCATTGTAAACCACTTATCAAGCACCTTCTCCTTCAACTAACGCAATGAGAAGGTAAGTCACTAGTTGATAACATCGGCCTCAAGAAGCGGGTAGGAGTGGACGAATCACGTCCAGCAGGTCCTGTAAGCTAAACGGCTTGGTTATATACCCCTTGGCACCTACCTCAAAGCTAAGCTTCTTGTTGAGTTCATGGCCTACGCCAGTAAGCATGACCACAGGTATTGCCTTGGTAGCCTGGTCCTTTTTGATTTGATAGCAAGCGGTATAGCCGTCCACCTTGGGCATCATAATATCCATCAGGATAAGGTCTGGTTTCTCTCTGCGAGCAATATCTATTGCCTCTTCCCCATCACTTGCCTCGAGAACAATATAGTTCTGGCTCAGAAGCCTTCTTACCAACAACCTGATAGATTGTTCGTCATCGGCTATAAGTATTTTCTTCTTGTCCATTTAGCCCTGCCCTAATTCTTCCTATTTTCATCATGGCTTCTTCTTGAGTAACTATACCCTTTCTCCCCAAGTCAGTCAATATTAATTACCCTGATGTGGAACCGCCGTACACAGGTTTTCTGGGCAGGCTTGACAGCCAGAGATTACACGTATATTATCAGTGCCAACAGTGAAAATGCTTGAGGAGGTGTCACCATGTCAGCAATTTCAACAGCGTACCCACTGAGCCTGTCCATCGATTATCCGGATAGAAAGTTAAGCAGACTAACTACTTTTTTCCGGCTATTTACCGTAATTCCAATCGCTATTATCCTAAGTCTACTTAGCAGCTCATCCCAGTGGGGTGGAGCGGATGGTTGGAGCTATCAATATGCTGCCGGTGGACTGGTGGTTCTACCCATCGTCTTAATGCTGCTCTTCCGGCAAAAGTATCCTAAGTGGTGGTTTGACTGGAACGTAGCCCTAACCAAGTTTAGCATCCGTGTTTCGGCTTATTTTGTGCTATTGAGAGATGAATATCCCTCAACTGACGAAGACCAGGCAGTTCACATTGAGATACCATACCCGGATGCCAAAGAAGGCCTTAATCGCTGGCTGCCACTGGTAAAATGGTTCTTGGCGATTCCCCACTACATTGTTCTCTGGTTCCTCGGTATCGCTGCCCTAGTGTGCATAGTGATTGCCTGGTTTGCCATCCTGTTTACCGGCCGTTACCCGAGGTCCTTGTTTGACTTCGTGGTGGGTGTATTCCGCTGGTCTTTAAGGGTAGCCGTGTACGCTTTCTTATTAACCACCGACCGCTATCCACCTTTCAGACTTGGCAACTAAGCTCGCTCGCCTGCTTCTAAACGGATGGGGCTAGCACTTGCTGGCTCCATCTCGGCAGTCCTTTTTTCACGATTTCTGGGGATACCAGCAATTATATTCATAGCACTATCAAAGAAGGAGTTCACGTAGACCTGTAGATTTCGGGAGCACCACCGCTATTGACATATTATTCCACTTAAATAATCTCTGCCGACTCATCGCTTTCCTCTCCGTTTGGTACTACCCAATCCCGATAGCATACCCTTTTTTCCTGGTAATATACCCTAGCTTCTTCCACAACCTTATCTATTGCTTTCTGTTTATCTTCAGGCAAAGGTGCCAGCTTATGTGTAGAATTATGGTAATATGTTAATAATAGTCTTTACTCAGACGCCGTAAGACGCGATGATAAATCGGTAACCAGGGGAATAAGGCTTATGATGCACTCAACCAGAGCCAGAAAAACACTGATTCAGTGTGATTTCGACGGCACAATCACCGAGAAAGATGTAAGTTTTACCCTGCTGGATACCTTTGCCGATGGGGACTGGAGGCAACTATTAAGCGAGTACAAAGAGGGTAAGATATCTGTCGGGTGCTTCAATACTAAAGCCTTCGCCATGGTTAAAGCCGATAGGCAAACCCTCCTGGAGGCTATAGAGGGTCAGGTAAAGGTACGGGCCGGGTTTCACGAACTGGTGGTCTACTGTCGCCGAAAGGGCTTCCGCCTCGTCATTGTAAGCAATGGCCTGGATTTCTACATAAAGGCAATCCTGAGCGATATCGGGATGGAAGACATCCCGGTGTTTGCGGCACAAACCCGGTTCCTTCCTGAAGGTATGCAAGTCCAATACGTCGGACCGGATGGTAGGCACTTACCGGATGGCTTTAAGGAAGCATATGTGAGTTCGTTCTTGAGGAGAGGCTATCAGGTAGTATATGTGGGGAACGGCCCTTCTGATTTTCCGGCGGCAAAGCGGTGCCACCACATTTTCGCCACGGGTGAACTGCTTGGCTATTGTAAGAAGGCGAACCTCAATTGTAATGCCTTCGCCGACTTTAATGATATAGTTAGGGCGCTTGCAGTTTGGTAATACGAAATTGAGAAAAATCGGTATTTCCGGTCTTTAAATGATCAAAACCTCACCATCGTCGCGACTTCTTTTCTGCTTATTGGACATAGATTCGGGGTACCCTTTTCCCCACAGCACAAACCACCTCGTTTACGATAGTACCAATGTTGGTGGCAACCTCGTCAACAGGGATTTCTTCACCGAACAAAATCACTTCGTCCCCTGGTTGAACATCTTCTATATCGGAGACATCAACCATGCATGTATCCATGCAGACGCGACCGATGAGTGGAACTCGACATCGTTTGACCAAGACCACTCCACGATTGGACAACAGCCGCCTATAACCATCAGCATATCCCACAGGAAGGGTTGCCACCACAGTTTTTTTCTTGGTGATAAAGGTTCTCCCATAACCGATAGGAGTTCCGGGGGGAACCACCTTGACCGCCGAGACTCTGGTTTTCAAGGTCATGGCAGGTTTCAACTCAATACTGCGAGTGACCTCTTCGGAGGGATAAAGACCGTAGACCATGATGCCGGGTCTCACCATATCGTAATAGGATTCGGGGAGGTCCAAGACTGCCGCGCTATTTGCCATGTGCTTTTTGGGTAGCTCAATACCGGCAAGCTGAAGCTCACGAATAACCTGGTTAAAAAGTTCAAGCTGTCGCTTCGAAAAAGTTTTATCTTTCTCGTCTGCAGAAGGAAAGTGACTAAACAATCCTTCAAGATTTAAATTCTTGAAGCGCTTGACCTTGCGTATGAAGGAAACTGTGTCTTCAGGCTTCACTCCAATCCGTCCCATACCTGTGTCCACCTTTACATGCACGTTGACCTTGATAGAAGCCTTGTGGCCTTCCTGCTCCAAAGCCTGCAAGAGTTCAATAGACGTGACGGTCTGGGACAGCCGGAAATTCACCACTTTATAAGCTTCCTCCGGTTGAATCAACCCCAGAACCAAGATGGAAGCCTCAATCCCTGCTTCCCTCAACAATTGACCCTCCTCGGGAAGGGCAACTGCGAGAGAGTCTGCCCCACTTCTGAGGGCCACCCGGCTAACCTCCACACCACCATGGCCGTAGCCATCGGCCTTGACCACCGCCATTAGGCCCCTTTTGTTGCCGATTCTCTTCCGGATTGCGGCAACGTTATGGGATATCGCTCCAAGATTGATAATCGCCCTTGTAGCCCTTTCGACATTGTGTCTTGTTTGCCCCATATTTAATGCCTTTACATAGATGATAATTAGAACTCTTAAGCCCTTCTTTGACCTTCAGTATGAGGAACTGTCACGGGGCGTATTGCACATCCGACCCCGGGGGGATTCGAACCCCCGATCTCCACCGTGACAGGGTGGCATGTTAGTCCACTACACCACGGGGCCATTCTGGCTCAGTAAACTTTTAATAGTTAGTAATTAAGTCCCTTACTCGGCTAAAGTCTATCAGGGGCAATATATTGTGTCAAGCTAGTTGGTATTTTGGATTGTTTATTAACCTCACCCCTTAGTCCTCTCTCCTTCAAGGGAGAGGTGTTATCTCGTGGGGATGTG
>JAUVZE010000070.1 GCA_030602665.1 Dehalococcoidia bacterium | reverse complement strand
GAGGTTCCCATAGAGGCAACTACATTGTTGAAACCATTCTGGTGGGCAGTAATAACATCCGTATAGCCCTCAACAATAACGGCCATGTCTTGCTGTCTGATGGCGGCGGCGGCCAGGTTTATACCATACAAACTACTACTCTTATCAAATACTGGCGTCTGTGGAGAGTTAACGTATTTGGGCAACGAGTCATCAAGCACCCTAGCCCCAAAACCGGTAACTCGCCCCCTTATATCCAATATAGGGAACAGCAACTTATTGCGAAAACGGTCATGAGTTTTACCGTCGTCTTGCCGAATTATTAAACCTGCCTGCTCTAGTTCGCCTTCAGAGTAGCCCCTCCCCATTAGATATTGCTTTAGAGCGTTCCGACTGTTCAGGCTGAAGCCCAGCTGGAAATCACTAATAGTTTTTGGTAATAAACCCCGCCTGGCCAGATAATCCCGTGCCTTCTTTGCCGCCGGAGAATTAAGCAGTAAATTGTGAAAATATTGGGCAGCCGCCGCATTAACCTGATATAGCCTTTCTCGCTCATCCTTCCCCGCTTCCGGTTCCAGCCTTGACGGGATGACAATGCCAACTCTTTCCGCCAGAAGACGCAGCGCCTCCCCAAAGTCAATACCCTGTTTTTTCATAATAAAGGAGAAGACATCGCCGCCGGCATTACAGGCACCAAAGCAGTGCCAGCTCTGCCTCTCCGGATAGACAAAGAAGGAGGGGTGCTTCTCACTGTGGAACGGGCATAGCGCTCTGAAGGTTCGTCCCGATTTGGTTAAAGAAGCATACTGGCTGACGACCTCTACGATGTCTGCTCTCTGTTTTACCTCATCAATAACGCCCATAAGTATTTACTACCTCACCCCCTATATCCCCCTCTCCTTCAAAGGAGAGGGGGAAGGATTGGTTCTGAAGGGGCTTCACCCCTTCAAACCACCCATAGTAGTTAAGCTCTATTTAGCCTTACCTTCGATTAACGAAAGCTCCTCAGCCATTCTCAGCGCATACTGGTCGGTCATACCAGCAATATAATCAACCACCCTACGTTCTGTCTCATCACTGTAGGCAGAATACTCCGGTGGTAGCCTATCTTCATGCTTGCTGAAGTATCCGTATAGTGAGCGCACCACCTCTCTCGCCTTCTCGGCCTCATCCTCGGCGGAGCGCTGGTTATATACCCGGTCAAAAAGAAACTGACGCAAGGTGTTGGTTGCCTCCAGAATCTGAGGACTCATACCTATAGCCGGGTGCGGCACAGCGCCATCACCCCTGGCTCCCCAGGAGTAGTCAATAATGTCTGAAACCATGGTATTGATGCGCTGTGAATGAGAGTGACCTAATACCGTAGCCGCTGAGAGTGGCAAGTTATTCTCAGTGATGATGCCCGCCCTTATCGCATCCCCAAAATCATGATTGATGTAAGCCACGATATCGGCAATCTTAACCACCTCACCCTCAAGGGTATGCACCTCCCCCCAGTCCTGCCCCAGGATATCCACCCTTGTCTTAGAGTGATTCAAAATACCGTCTCTCACCTCCCAGGTAAGATTGAGCCCCTGGCCGTCTTTTTCCAAAAGGTCAACCACCCGCAGACTTTGCTCATTATGTCTAAAGCCCTGGTAATAGAGCTCATTCAACACATCCTCACCCACATGACCGAAAGGGGTATGACCCAGGTCATGACCTAAGGCAATTGCCTCGGTGAGGTCCTCATTAAGGTTTAGCGCCCGGCCTATAGTTCGGGCTATTTGGGCAACCTCCAGGGTATGAGTAAGCCGGGTGACAAAGTGGTCACCCAAGGGAGCAATAAAAACCTGCGTCTTATGCTTGAGACGGCGGAAAGCCTTGCAGTGGATAATGCGGTCTCGGTCGCGCTGGAAGGCGGTTCGTATTGGGCATGGCTCTTCATATTTAAGCCTGCCCCGCGACGATTTACTTTTCACCGCATAGAGAGAAAGGCTTTCCTCTTTCTCCTCAGTTAGCTGGCGGATATTAAGCCGATTAATCATTTAATATTTAACCTCGCTTCAGCCTTAGCGATTATCTCTCTAGTAGTGCCAATCATGTCAGGGCTTACCGAGACTGAGTTAATACCCCACTCCACCAGCTTTTCCGTAAGCTCAGGATATACTGATGGTGCCTGCCCACAAATAGAGGAGGTTACCCCCATAGATTTGGCTACCTTAATCGCCCTTTCCAGAGCAATAAGCACCGCTTCATTTCGCTCATCAAATAAATATTCTAACCTTGAGCTATCCCGGTCAATTCCCAGGATAAGCTGGGTGAGGTCATTGGTGCCAATGGATATGCCATCAATACCAACCTCAATGAATTTGTCAATAAGAAAGATGTTGGACGGCACTTCAACCATCATCCATAATTTGAAGTCATTGGAGCTACGCAATCCCTGAGCTTCTAGGTGCTCCTTGATTTGAACCATTCCATAAACAGTGCGGACGAAGGGAATCATAACCCAGAGGTTCTTGTGGTCCTCTCTTACTCTCTTTATGGCTTCTATTTCTAGATCAAATATATCGGGGTCACCAACACACCGAGACGCTCCTCTATAACCAAGCATAGGGTTATCCTCAGTCTCTTCGTACCTTTTCCCGCCTTTGAGGGCTCGATACTCGTTGGTCTTGAAGTCGGTGGTTCGGTAGACTACCGGGCGGGGGTCAAACGCCTGGGCAAAGGTATTAATACCCTGATAAAGCTTATCAACAAACTCATGGCCCCTGTTTTGTTTAATCATGTACCGGGGGTGTTCACCAATGCGGGCAACCATGAACTCGGCCCGGAGTAAGCCGACACCGTCTACGTTACGCGCTGCCACTACCTCGGCTAGCTCGGGTTGGGCTAGATTTACATACACCTTAGTCTTGGTCTTAATTGCTTCTCTGAGGAAACTGGTAACCGGAGCAGTCTTAACTCTTCTAGTCACTTTACCGTCGTAGATTTTGCCCCTTGAGCCATCTACAGTGATTATTTGTCCATTAGTCAGGGTAGTTGTTGCCTGCTCAGCACCGACAACGCATGGAATTCCTAGCTCCCGACTAATGATAGCAGCATGAGCAGTTCTACCTCCACGGTCGGTTACAATGGCTACCGCTCTTTTCATTGCCGGCACAAAGTCAGGGGTGGTCATTTCTGCCACCAAGATATCACCCGTTTTCACTTTGTCTATTTGGGAGGCTTCATGTATTATCCTGGCTGGTCCTGAGGCAATACCCGGGCTGGCGGCAGCTCCAGCGAGAAGCACTGGGGCTTTAATTTCAGATTCAACCTCAGCAGCTTCCTTGATAGTAGTTACCGGGCGGGTTTGGACAATATAGATTTGGTTGTTTTCTTTTGCCCATTCAGTATCCTGGGGAAATTGATAATGCTCTTCCAACCGTTTTCCTAGCTTGACTAGCTGAAGTATGTCATCATCGGTTACCTTCTGCTGAGATTGAGTTGACTGTGGGAGGGGCACCTGAATATTAGCCCCTTTGTCATCAGCAACCGGGTTCCTGATTAGCTGCCACTCTTGTTTAGCTATTTTCTTACTAATAATTTCCAGCCTCTCCTTATCTACGACATAGAGGTCAGGGGTTACCTCCCCTCCAACAAGGGCTTCACCAAGCCCAAAGACAGCCTCAATAACAACTTTGCCGGTATCACTGGTTACCGGCTCTATGGTAAACATCACCCCAGAAGCTTGAGACGCCACCATTTTTTGAACTGGGACAGCCAGACCAACCTTAAAGTGGTCAAAACCCTGTTGTTCCCGATAGAAGATAGCACGTGGTTCAAAGAGGGAGGCCCAGCAACCTTGAACCGCATCAACCACCTCATCCTCACCCTGCACATTAAGGAAGGTGCGTTGCTGACCGGCGAAGGAGGCTTCAGGCAGGTCTTCGGCGGTAGCCGAGGAGCGGACGGCAACCAAGCCCCCACCCATCTTGATATAGGCCTCCTTAATCTCCATGGCTATATCCGGTGGCATGGTAGCATTTAGAATCATCTGCTTAATTTCAGTGGCACCCTGTTGGAGTTTCTTGCTGTCATCAGGGTCCAGTGGCTCCAATAGACTACGGATTTTATCGGTAAGTTTTGCCTCTTGTAGGAAGTTAAAGTATGCGGTGACAGTTACAATAAAACCCGGGGGAACAGGAATACGAGCCTTGGTCATTTCACCCAGATTTGCCCCCTTCCCCCCAACCATAGGTACATCCTTTTGGGTGACCTCATTGAACCAAACTATAGTCTTTGGCTCTTGGAGCATGGGGTACCTCCTTATGCTTTACCTTTGAAGGAGAGTGAGACTAGATACAAAGCCTCTACCCATAGTGTAATTATACCATAATAAGGCAATTTAGCTAAAAGCAATGAGCAAACTGGCCATATTAAGGTGATTTACCAATAGTCTCCCTACTTCTAGTTGACAGTGGTGCTGATGGGGGGTAGAATTAAGAATGGGCTGAGAAATAGAGGAGGTGTGGTCATGATAGAGATGACTATTGACAGTATCAGGGTTAGTTTGATGAATTATCAACGGGTGGTAATTCTGAAAGAAAAGATGGCGGAGCGCTACCTCCCGATTTGGATAGGTCCCGCTGAGGCAGATGCCATAGCGGTAAAACTGCAGGGCGTGACCGTGCCGAGACCATTAACTCATGACCTGCTATCCTCGGTCATCGATAACTTAGGGGCAACGGTCAACTCTATCATCGTCAATGACCTTAAGAACGATACTTTTTTCGCCAAGATTATTCTTAATGTAGATGGAGGGTTGCTTGAGGTTGACTCTCGTCCTAGCGATGCCCTAGCCCTGGCGGTAAGGGTAGAAGTACCAATTTACGTTGAAGAGGCAGTCTTAGATAAAGCCGGTATCTTGCTCGACCAGGAGACGGGTAAACCTATCTCGCAGGAGGGGGAAAAGGAAGGGGCTGCCGGCAAGGGTAAGAAACCCAGCGAAGAGGAACTGAAGAGGATGTCGGCTTTCTATGATTTCATCAATACCCTTGATTTAGAGGATTTTGATAAGCGCAAGTCCTAAACTACCAGGGACTTGACTGGCAGAATATCGGGGGCTTGTTATGGTGTAGAGTCTATTGTGGAGTTGCTTACGAGCAGGTTGGCAACGCTGATGTCACCTTGTTTTGACTTTAGAGTTAGGGTGAAATGGTTAACGAAAGTGTTATCAAAAAATTGATGTCCTCAATTAAGTGTGCTGTTTGCGGACAGCGTTATGAGGAGGATGGTATTAAAATCCTGGGTCACCAGGAGGATTTGTGGTTTTTGGGTGTATCCTGTCCAGTTTGCCACACTCGGTGTTTAGCGGCGGCAGTAATCAGGGAAGATAAAGCACTTAAGGTTATTACTGACCTCACTGAGGCTGAACAGAAAAAATTCAGGAATGTGGCTAGGCTAACCGCCGACGAGGTGCTGGATATGCACAATTTCCTGAGAAACTTTGACGGAGACTTTTCTCGACTTTTAGCCCCAAGTAAGGATGGCACCTAGAGGCATTTAAGACACGGTTATTCATCTTGTCTATGAATTGGTAAAAGCCCTGGACCATTTTTAGTTCTGGGGCTTTTTAGCTGCCCGAGCGAGCTTGACCTAGAGGTAGCGGATTTGATATGCTGCTAACGATAATGTTGAGGTTGGTATGAGCAGGTGGGTAGCGGCGCTGAGGCTGGTGGGGGTGGGGTTTTTCGTTGGTGGCTCTATTTTATTAGGTGTGATTGCCGGCCTGTGGCTGGATAGCAAGCTGAATTCGGCACCTATCTGGGTAATTGTCGGGTTATTTCTGGGATTAGTTATCGCTTTTTATGGTGTTTACCGGATGATTCTGCCCTTCATGGGTAACAAACGAGACAAGGAGAATAGCTAGTGCCTAAGCGG
>JAUVZE010000082.1 GCA_030602665.1 Dehalococcoidia bacterium | reverse complement strand
GACCCACCGGTCTTCTTGAGCCGACTATTGAAGTCAAGCCGACCAAGGGGCAGATTGATGACCTCCTTGACCAGATTAAGACCCGGGTTGACAAGGGGGGGCGTTGCCTGGTAACCACCCTCACCAAGAGGATGGCCGAAGAACTGGCTGACTACCTAATAGAAATGGGAATAAAGACTCACTACCTTCATTCGGAGATTGATACCCTGGAGAGGGTAGAGATACTGCGTGACCTCCGCCTTGGTGTTTATGATGTGGTTGTCGGTATAAACCTGCTCCGGGAAGGACTTGACCTGCCTGAGGTGAGCCTGGTAGCTATCCTGGATGCGGATAAGGAGGGTTTCTTAAGGTCGGAGGGAGCGTTAATCCAGACTATGGGGCGGGCAGCCCGCCATATAGACGGGCATGTCATCATGTATGCCGATACCGTTACCAATTCTATGGCGGCGGCGACAAAAGAAACCCAACGCCGGCGCCAGATTCAGGAAGCCTATAATAGAGAGCATGGCATTACCCCTCAGGGTATCAGAAAAGCCATCAAAGACATCACGGAACGGGTGCGGGCAGTAGCTGAGACCCGCGCTCCCTATGTCACCACCCCCATAACTAAAGAGGATGTCGCCCGACTGATTAAAGAGCTAGAATCACAGATGAAGGCCGCAGCTAGAGGCCTAGAGTTTGAAAAGGCAGCACTACTCCGCGACCGTATTATTGAGCTGAGGAAGGACTGGGATTGGACTCAAGACCAGCTGGTTACATAATCCCCAGTTTCCGAGATGCTCCTAAGAAGGTGCTACCTTTCTTTAACTCAGCTACGAATTGCGCCTCTAATTCCTCACGGCGCTGACATTCCTGCAAAACTTCCTTTGCCTTATCTGCCGGAACCACGGCTACACTGGTATCATCAGCTACCACAATGTCGCCGGGGTAGACTCTGACGCTGCCAATCTCAACAGGAATATTATTGGCTAGTATCTTGACCCGAAATTTCCCGGAGGTGGCACAGGTATGACGTGTATAAGTGGGGAAGCCCTCACTGATAATGTGCTCTACATCACGAACTCCCCCATCCACTACCATTCCAGCTACCCCACGCAACTTCATGGCAAGAGACGCCAACCCACCCATATGAGATACTTGTTGGCCGCCGAGGTCACATACAAATATATCATCCTTCTCCATCAAATCGAGCACCTGACCGACAGGAAAATCAGCTATGGAGTAGGTACCCCGTTCCCCAGTAATAGATTTGACAGTAAAGGCAGCTCCAGCAATTCTAACCCCTGGCACCAGCGGACGAAGACCATTAATTATTCCACTTATACCCATACTATCCAGAACATCACTGATGGTGGCCGTTGGAATAGCTCTAAAGCCTTCGATTATCTCTTTAGGTGGGCGTTCCAGTTTTCCTTCTTCCATGAGAATTAACCTCCAATTAGTGTGTGTTGAGACCGTTTAATTTTGAACGTCGTCTTCCTAATTCCGGGGTCATGGCTGTCCTCTCCCTTCCAGGCTACACTTTAGCGGGAAATGAGAAAGGAAGGCCTCGCTGCCAAAAAGCAACTGATGACATTGTAACACCGAGTATCCAGGCTGGCAAGCGGGTATCGGCTCCAGGTAAGTAAGATAGTATCGGTAACACTCATTAGGCAAACACTATATCATCCCAGAAGATGCACCAGATTCCTGCCCTTATACCCTTACCGCAATTCCCTTGTCCCCGAGATATTCCTTCACTTCCTGGATAGAGATTTCACCGAAGTGGAAGACAGAGGCGGCGAGGACTGCTGAGGCCTTGCCGACGGCTACCGCCTCATAAAAGTGTTCCAGCTTCCCTGCCCCACCGGAGGCAGTGACCGGTATTGTTACCGCTTCAGCCACCGCCCGGGTCATCTCAAGGTCGTAACCTTCCTTTGTTCCATCAGCATCCTTGCTGGTAAGCAATATTTCCCCTGCTCCCAGTTTCTCCACTTTCTTGGCCCATTCTACCAGGTCGAGCCTTGTCCCCTCTGTCCCACTCTTGACCACTACCTCTAGCCGCGGAAGCCCACTTTCAGCCGGGTTTTTCCTCCCATCAATGGCGACCACCAGTCTTTCCTTGCCAAACTTCTGTGAAGCTTCCTTGACCAGTTCCGGGTTTTTAACTGCCGCCGTATTTATGGAGACCTTGTCCACACCGAGGTCAAAAAGGGCCTTCATGTCCTCCAGATTCCCTATCCCGCCACCCACAGCAAAGGGAACACTGACCTTTTCACGCACTCTTTTGACCCACTCCAGCCTAGTTTTCCGTCCCTCGAGGGAAGCCACGATATCCAGGAAAACAACCTCATCCGCCCCTTCACTGGAGTAAGCCTCAGCAGCCTCTACCGGGTCACGAGCATCCCTGAGATTGACAAACTTCACCCCCTTGACCACCCGACCATCCTTAATATCTAAACAGGGTATAACCTTCACCAATTCCACTTTTACCTCCTTGAGACATAGAATCTTTTATACGGGAGCCCAAATGAAAAACAAAACGGTATTTAACAACCATCGGTATTATCTGCTTCATTTTGGTATTGGTAATTCAAATCGCTCCACCTGAGAATCCTGCCTCAACCAGCTGGGAAGCAGGCTTTGGTACGGTGATATTGAATAATTAGTTTAAAATTTGTGTGTGACTCTTGACATTATAGGGTAACATAGTTTATTGTTGATAATCAAAAAGGAGGTAGATGACCAATGCAAGCCTATTGTGTGAAGTGCCGTGCCAAGAGAGAAATGAAGGATACCAAAGCCATAACTATGAAGAACGGTAAACCGGCAACTCAGGGTGTGTGTCCCGTATGTGGCACCAAGATGTTCAGGATAGGAAAGAGCTAAAGCTAACACTGTAGGTACCAGAACTCGGCGTAAGGCTGGACTTTATAAGTAAGAGATACCCGGCCTCTTTACCGCCAGTTGTGTATTCCGGTTGAAAGCGGGCTAGCGCTACGACCAACTATTGGCGTTGCATAGCTGTATCCATGGCACCAAAGGGATTTTTAACCTTGTCATTCTGGTTGCCTGTGGGGAATGGGTTGGTGTAAGGAGTATCATAACTGCTGCTCATCGGGAGAGTTTGAGCATGTGCTTTTTGCCCTGTGGAACACGCCGCTCAAACTCTCCCCGACATAAACCAGCATAAACTATATCTTTCAAAAGAGGAACCGGTTTATTACCATGCCCTGGAATTCAATTATCAGTTCGACTGGTCTAAATTCTTTCGGCAATAAATCTGATATTGAAGCTATGACTTTGCTATAAGCACATAGGGGTAAGCAATGGAAGTTGAAGCTATAAAGATTATCAGTGTATTCGGAGCGGGTACGGTGGGGCATGGGATAGCTCAAATAATGGCCCAACAAGGTTATAAAGTTCTGCTAGGAGACGTTAGACAGGAGCTGCTTGATGCAGCTCTTGACCGGGTGAAGAGAAGCCTGTAAAAACTGGTCGAAAAGGGAAAGATTAGTCAGGGTGAATGTCAACGGCTCTTGCGTTGCCCTTGGTCATCCTTTAGGCGCTACCGGGGCTAGAATTCTGACTACTCTACTTTATGAGATGCCAAGACGTAATGCCAGGCATGGGCTGGTAGCCATATGTGGTGGAGGCGGAATGGGGGTATGCGGCATCCTGGAGAAGGCATGACAGCTTATCCAGATAGTCTCCAACGGGAGCTAGTGTGGTGGCTAAATGTCCAGCCCCAATTGCCGCATCCGCCATTTATTAAGATACCGCATTACTTCATCGTCGCTAACGTCGTGCCAGTAGCGATAGAAGTCAGATAAATAGAATTTGGGCATGAACCCCGTAGTGCAGGTTACTACCCTGTCAGCAACCTTTTCTACCTGCTTCACTGCCATTGCCGACGCCACCGGTACGGCGACAACTACTTCCTTCGGGCGACGGCGGCGTAATGATTCCACCGCCGCCATCATGGTGAAGCCGGAAGCGAGTCCATCGTCTATGAGTATCACTATTTTGCCAGTTGCCCTAACGGGTAGCCTATCTCCTTTGTAGAGCAGGCTTCGTTGTTTAATCTCAGTTCTTACTTTGTTAATCTCATACTCTAGCTGTTGCCGACTGAAACCGATCCTTTTTACCGCTTCCTCGTTGAGGATAACAGTCCCATCATCAGCAGCCGCTCCCAAGCTCCCCTCAGGGCTAACGAGTATGGGAATTTTACGGCAAATAATAAGGTCAAGGTCAGTTTTAAGCGCGCTGGCTACCTCCAACGCCACCGGTACACCACCGTTAGGAATGGCCAGCACTACCACAGACTGGTCACTATATTCACCCAGCTCCGCAGCTAGCCGCCTACCAGCGTCATGTCGGTTCTCAAAGATAGCTTGCGGTCTAGCAGAATACGTCATTATTTCCCTCGCTGACTATTTTAGCCTGATTCATCTATTTAACCAAACGTCTTATTTAACTAGCTTAAAGGCATTGACATCCACCAGTCCCAGGTCGGTTAGTCTGAGTTCAGGGATTACTGGTAGTGCCAAAAAGGAAAGGGTGGAGAATGGAGAAGCCAGTGTTGTCCCCAAATCCTTGGCTAGTTGCTGTAATTTCTCTAATTTAGCCACCACTACCTCCAGCGGTTCGTCAGAGAGTAACCCGGCAATAGGTAAAGCCAAGCTGGCTAATATCCTGCCCTCAGCAGCCACTACCAGACCACCTTGGAGCCGCTCAATTTCCTTAACGGCAGTAAATATGTCCTCATCATTAGTGCCAACAGCCACAATATTATGAGAATCGTGGGCAATAGATGAGGCTAGAGCCCCTCTCTTTAAGCCGAATCCTATAACCAACCCCAGGCCAATATTACCGGTAGCCTGGTGCCTCTCCACTACCACCAGCTTCAGAATATCCCGACTAATATCAGGCATAATTACTCCGTCGGTAACTTTGACCTTCTCCATCCTCTTCTTGGTAATTATCTGACCGGGCACAACCTCAATAACCAGCTCAGTTTCACCCGAAGCTAAGAGCTTTAACGCTTCTTTATGGAAGGGCTTAATATTCACCGTATTGGTTAGTCCTTTGCCGCTGGGATGGTATATAGGGAATAAAGGCTTCCCTTCCCTAGCTACCAGACGGCCCCGATAAAAGACCATCTCTACCTTAAGGCTAGATAATTCACCAAGCACAATTAAGTTGGCTAGGTAACCAGGGGCTATCGCCCCCAGCTGGTCAAGTTTGAAATACTCGGCG
>JAUVZE010000054.1 GCA_030602665.1 Dehalococcoidia bacterium | reverse complement strand
ATGATAACGGCTGACGTTACCGACCAAGTCTACTAGGTTTTAAGACCGTTCGGTTGGTGGCTCAGGAGTGATTTTCCGGGAGCGGACACATCTGCTTACACCGTACCAGACTCGCTGGGTATCAATTACCTCCCGTACTCTTCTCCGTCACTGCCTTTTCCCACTAAAGATTAGCACACTATAAAGAATAAATCAATCTAAATTTAATCTACCCCTAGGCTACCTTCTTTGGGCAGAATAACTACCTTACGAGCCTCACCTACACCAGTGCTCTCAGTAGCAACATCAGGATGGTCAGCTAAGGTAAGATGGATGATACGCCTTTCATAAGCGGGCATCGGCTCTAGGGTAAATGGCGCCCGCTTAACCTTCACCTGCTCCGCTATACGTAAAGCTAAACTCCGTAATGCTTTATAGCGACGCTCCTTATACCCATCCACATCAATAAATATAGGCAGCCAGACCTTCCTCTGGTGAGCCATAATGAGTCTAACCATATACTGTAAACAGGAAAGTGTCTCCCCACGCCGCCCAATCAAAATCCCCAGGTCATCACCCTTTATATCAAAAGCAATAGAAGCAGTCGTTACAGTTTCTCCCCCCTCAGGGGGTTGGGTACAAGGTATAACCGAGGCCAGCACTCCCATTCTACCAAGAAGCGTCTCCAAGACTCTCCTAGCTGCCTCAGCTATATCACTTTCTTTCTCAGGTATAGGCACCAATGGTCTCACCCTAATCCTGGCCTCCTCAGCACCCAGACCCAGGATGCCAGTTTTACCTTCGCTTAGGACGGTGACCTCTACCTCGTCCCGACTGACGCCTAATTGCTCTAAGGCTTGGTGGATAGCCGCCTCTACGCTCTTGGCGCTCATCTCCACTTCTTCCATAATCTCCCGCCTCCTCTGTAGCACTCGGCTCTACAATATCAGCCTCAGTAGGAGCCCCTGAAGGGGCTTGTTCTACTTGGGTGATACGCTTCATATACCTTTTATCGCGGCCGGTTGACCTGGGAGTGGCTGTTTTAACCAACCCTCCCCAGCCAGTGACGTAGTATTGGATAACAATTCTGATAACACTTGAAGTCGCCCAGAAGAGAGCCAGACCACTGGGGAAGGATAAACAAATGAAACCAAACATGAGTGGCATCATCCACAGCATCATCCGGCTCTGCGTCGCCTGCCTTGGGTCAGCCACCGTCGGCGTTGCCATCTTCTGCTGTAGCCACATGGTACCCCCTACCAAGACAGCCAGCAATGTATCAGGTGTAGCCAGGTTCAACCACAGGAACCTATCCCCCAGGGGCAGCAGAGAATATACTACGGGCCAGGAATAGAGATACTGAGACAGACCCAGGAAATCTTCAGGGGTCACCGCTAAAACCCGTATGATTGACTGATAGAGAGCTATCCAGATGGGCATTTGCATTAACATGGGCAGCAAGCAACCAGCAGGGCTCATGCCCGACTCCTTATACAGCTTCATCTGCTCTTGAGCCAGTTTTTGCTTGTCCTTGGCATACTTCTTCTGAAGCTCAGCAATCTTGGGCTGAAGGGTTTGCATGGCTTTCATCGCATTAAGCTGCTTCATGGTAATTGGATACATCAAAACGTTAACCACAATAGTTAGCGCAATAATAGCCAGCCCAAAGCTACTGAACAAATAGTCCGTCAGTACAATGAGAATATTTATCACTGGCTGAAGCGCAATTAAATCCCAGATTGCCCCTATATCCAACGAAATCTACCTCACTAACTTTTTAACGAAAGACTCCACAGTTTAGCTCCTGATTGTGCATTCAGGGCGTGAAGCTCCCCTTCACTCGTATGAACGTAAACAGTCCCCTCGCTGGCAGAAAGAGGAGCATAGACCTTTCCTTCCAGGTTAGCCAGCTGCTTAATCTGATTATCACCGGTATCCAGAGCGTATATCACGCCCTCCTCGGAAGCAACAATAACTAAATTACCAACTAAAACCGGCCACGAGGCAACCGGGCTCCCCAGGTCAAATTCGGCTACCTTATCCCCATTTTTAGCGTCCAAGGCATAAAGTTTGTGGTCAAGACATCCAGCATAGATAGTATTATTATAAACAACCGGCTTTGTCCAGAACCAATTTTCAGGCTTGTTGTCAGCCTCATCCCCTACCGGGAACTGCCAAACTTGTTTGCCATTGGTGGCATCTACGGCGTAAAGATGCCTATCAAAGGAACCGATATAAACCGTATTATTATAGACCAGCGGAGTAGAAGCAATAGCCCCTTGAGTCTCAAAAGGCTTCTCCCACTCTTGGCTGCCATCGGCAGCACTCAGGGCATAAAGTTTATTATCAAAGGAACCGATAAATACGCTGTCCCCATCAGTAGCTGGAGTCGACCAAATCTTATCTCCGGTCTTAAATTCCCACTGTTTATCACCGGTAACTGCATCCAATGCATAAACCTTCCCATCGGAACAGCCAAAATAGACCTTGCCGTGAGCTACCACTTGTCCGCCAACAATAGGTTCCAGATTGCCTTCACGAGGATATACCCATCTCAACGCACCGGAAGCAGAATTAATGGCATAGACCTTACCGTTATAGCCACTGACATAGACCAGCTCATCTTCAACTACCGGAGTGCCATAGATAGCCACCGCCGTAGATGCCGGCGCACAGCCAAATCCAAATCCGCCACCTGACGCCGGGGGTTCAAACGTAACTTCCCACAGGCGGGCACCACTTGATGTATTCACGGCTACAAGCTCACCGTCCATAGAACCTAAGAATAAGGTGCCATCAGCTATTGTCCCCCCCGACCACCCTTTAGGTATGTTTCCAACGCAGCCGAGAAAAACTAGACCACCCAGAAGAAGTATAACTGTAAGCAGCAATATCTTGCCTACCAATACTACATTACGTCTAATCGCCACTTACTACCTCCAAAAATCCAATATCACGGCACCGGGTCATAACCACCAGGATGTAAAGGATGGCATCGGGCTAGCCGCTTTGTCCCCAGCCAAACCCCCTTGAAAATACCAAACTTTAAGATAGCTTCATAAGTATATTGGGAGCAACTCGGTATAAAACGGCAGGATGGTGGCATAACTTGCGATAGGGTTAACTGATAGAGTCTAATTAAGCTCAAGGCAAGTCCCTTCATAATACCCCCAGCCCCAATCGCTGTTGAGAAACTGTGTCTTTAGGTCTTAATAACTGCGCCCGGGATAACAAATCATCAATCGCTTTCTCCAGACCAGTATAATTGGCATTAGCGGCTAATGGGCGAGCAATAAATACAATGTCCCACCCTGGCTCAAGCGATTTCAAACGTAAAATCTGGCGAAACAAACGTTTTACCCGGTTCCTGGTCACTGCCTTACCTATGCGCTGGCTAACCGAGAAGCCATACCGGGATAAAGTAAGACCATTGGGCAAAGCCTTCATCACGACCAAACTGCTTACCCACGACCTACCGTTACTGTAGACTAATGCATACTGTCCTGGTTTAGTAAGATGTCCTTCTCCCCGCATTACCCCCCTCTTAACCGACCTCCCAATCAAGGGTATTCTTCCTGGGTCAAACCACCGTCAATCGCTTACGCCCCTTAAGTCGCCTAGCTTTTAATACCGCTCGTCCACCCCGGGTGCTCATCCTCGCCCGAAAGCCATGCTCACGCTTCCGCGGAATCTTCTTGGGTTGATAAGTCCTTTTCGGCACTCTAACTCCATAATCCGATAGACTGAGACAAATTATACTTCCATCACTCTCAGGTGTCAATCAAGGTTGAAGGAACCGGTTATTCCACCTCACTACCAGGAATAATATCTGGGAAGAGCGCCAGCAAGACTGTTTCCACCAAAGGTGAAGCCAAACCCCTAATCAGCCACTTCCGGGTTCTGATTAGTAACTAAGGGAATTTTAGTGGAGAGAAGTCCTGATACGGGAAGGGGGATTGGGTCAACCCGTCAAATCAACCACGTATCCCGATGCTCCCCGTTTTAAGAATGTGGGCTGGCACATAGGGTAGCAGGGATAGGTGCCGGGCTCTCTTTATCGCCACTGCCAAGGCACGCTGATGCTTAGCACAGGTACCGGTTCTACGGCGAGGCTCAATCTTCCCTCTATCGGATATGTAGCGACTTAATTTCCCCGGGTCTTTATAGTTTATCACCTCAACCTTACTAGTGCAGAAGGAACAAAACTTACGCTTAGGCACATATCTTGGCCTATTCCCTGTTCTAGCTTTAGGTCTTCTGAATTTTGTCCCAGCCACTTCAGCTAACTTCCTTACTTTTTCGCTTACTAAGTTCTAATCTACCACCTAAAATGGAATGTCCTCTGGCTCCAATTCAGCAGTGTCAGTCTCCTCAGCTCTCTCCTCAGGAAGAGGGGCTGCTTCCCTTCTGTCAAGAAATATCACCCTATTGGCTACTACTTCGGCTCGAGAACGCTTTTGCCCATCTTGGCCTTCCCAAGTGCCAGTGTGCAGCCTACCCTCGGCGTAGACAAGCCGACCTTTAGTCAAATACTGGTTACATTGCTCAGCTAGCCTGTTCCAGGCAACTACAGTAAACCACTCAGTTTCTTGTCTACGCTCGCCCTCAGGGGTAGTATACACCCGATTAGTGGCTACGCGAAACGAGGTTACCGGATTACCGTTAGGGGTAAAGCGCATTTCTGGTTCACTGCCAATATTACCTATAATCATCACCTTATTTAAACTTAACATCGTCTTAAAACTCCTTTCACCCTCATCCATCTACGGGGAAAAGGCATTCCTCCTCACTAGCTACTCAACTCTTATCAACAGGTGCCGCAGAACTTCCTCAGAAATTTGCAGATTCGCTTCTAGCTCTTTGCTCAACGCCGGCTTTAATTTGAACTGAGCCAACACATAATTACCCTCCATAAAGTGTCCTATAGGATAAGCTAGCTTTCTCTTGCCCCATCGCTCTACATCGGAAACCACGCCCCCTTTTTCAGTAATAAACTGGCTTACATTGTCTATGGTAGTATCAAACACCTCATCCACAATCTCTGGACTGATAATCAATACCAGTTCGTAGTTACGCAACTGCTTATCTTCTACGCTCAATACTTTCTCAGATACCTTTTTAGCGGCCATCCATTCTCCTAAGATTTTTATAGTTCATTATACCACAGCACAAGAATACAAACAATTAAGACAATATGCCAAAACATCCACCCAATGATGCAGGGCTGATGAGTATGATTGTAAGGATATTTGGACTCGTTCTCTTACACAACGAGGTAAGCATAAATGGCTGGCGACATACATTCAACTTATTCTCGTAGCGCCTCTATTACCTCCACCAGTCTCTCAACGAGATGCTCATGATATTTCTTGCCGCCTTCTCGGGAAGCTTTGCTCGGCTCCCCAGAAGCTCCTCCGGATATGCGAACCAATTCTTCTTGTTCTGCCGGGCTACTGGGAACATAACATAGTGTATCTCCAGTATACCTCGGGTCAACGTGATATAGCTTGCGATGCTTATGCGGATTGTCCTTGGCTAGTTCCATCTTTACCAACTCAGGGTAACAGTACCACATATGCGAGCCTTCAATCTCTTCCGCATGCCCCACTTCTCCCCAGCCTAAGCTCTGCGAAATCTCCTTTGACATGTAAGCGGGGTCAAAGATAACCACCTTAACACCTAGCTCCCTTTTTGCTCTCTCACCCGCAATTTGCAACCACGAAATATTAACTATACGATGACCGTTTAGAAAAACAAAGTTGTCAAATCCGTGCTGGTGCAATGATTTTACAACATCATATACAACTTCTACTAGTACTTCCGGCCGTATGGTTATGGTACCGGGAAGCACCATATGATGGGGACTCCAACCAAACCAAAGTGGGGGAGCTACTACTACCTTAGCTTTCTGGGCAGCCGCCTCAGCCAGCACCATAGCCACCATTGTATCAGTGCCTACAGGAAGGTGTGGCCCATGTTGCTCAGTGCTGCCGATAGGTAGGATAATTGTACCTCTACTCTCCCTGGTTTTTTGCTTTACCTCTTCCGAGGTCAAGCTCTGCAACCAAACTTGCTTTTCCATTTAACACCTCCCTAATTGAAAATTCAGCAATAACATGAGAAAGAACCTTGTTACCATTGGAATACGCCTATGGGTGCGATTGTAGCCTAAACATACTAGTCCCACATGTCAGGCATACACCTTGAGTTGCTGGTTTGCCATTCTTCATGGTTATGCCTTGCCTCAGTATATCCCCCTTTTGTATGGAGGATAGAGCATCCCCTACTGAAATGTCAACAATCTGTTTAGATTGCACTTTGTGGCTTTATGTTGTACTTAGCTTGTGCCAAAATAGAGTCAGCTAAAAAGCGACGTCTATTTTCCCGTTTCGGTCGCTCCTGTTCCGAGCACAGCTCCTCTATTAGCTTGTTGCACCAGGCGCTGGTAAATAGCCAGGAATCCCCGAGTGACCATTGGTGGGGGGCTCCATTGAGCTAGACGTTCTTCTATTTCCTTCTCTGGCAGCAAGAGTGATACACGACGAGCCGGTACATCAATCTCAATAACATCTCCATCTCGTACTGCAGCTAATGCTCCCCCTACAGCCGCTTCCGGGGCCACATGGACAACAAGCAGCCCGGCACAAGTACCTGATGTACGGCCATCTGTAACTAAGGCGACCTTATCAATCAAACTCATGCCCACCAGCATATTGGCGAAGACAGTCCCAGTTTGGCGCATACCAGGGTCGCCTTTGGGGCCTTGGTAGCTGATAACCACGACGTCGCCAGCCATGACTTCCCCGGCACTTAAGGAATTTGTTGCTGATTGCTCGGATGTGTAAACCCGGGCTTTCCCGCGGAAGCGCATCATACCAGCGGGCACAGCCGTCTGTTTTACGATAGCTCCGTCGGGAGCAAGGTTTCCTTTTAGCACCGCGATACCACCTTCCGGCTGCAGCGGCTGGTTCAGAGGGAACACTATTTGGCGGTCACGCACGCTAGCCTCACCTAGGTTTTCGCCAACCGTGCCACCTGTGACCGTAAGGGCGTCCAAATGGAGCAGGGGTGCCAATTCCTTCATCACAGCCTGGACACCACCGGCGTAATACAGGTCGTTGACGTTATAATGACCAGCTGG
>JAUVZE010000010.1 GCA_030602665.1 Dehalococcoidia bacterium | reverse complement strand
GAGCCAGTTGGTATCATCCCGATTGGGAAAGTCTCGTCGGGAATGAGCCCCACGGGACTCAGTGCGAACCAAAGCTCCAGCGACAATAATCTCAGCCAGGTCGAGGAGATTCTCAACTTCCAGGGCGCTGAGCAGGTCAGTGTTATATACTCGCCCGCGGTCTCTGACCTGGACTTCAGGCAGACGCTGCTTCAGTTCCCTAATTTTGTTAAGAGCCATGTCTAGCTCTGTACCGGTGCGGAAAACAGCTACCTGACTATCCATGGTCTTCTGTAGCTCCCGACGCAGGGCATAAGCGCTTTCCTTAGCGTCAGCACTAAACCGCTGGAAAACTCGAGCCTCTTCATCTTGCAATGCTGTCTCTTGCGGTAACGGGGGAAATGTTTTCTGCTTTAAGGCATACCTGGCAGCCCTGTCTCCAGTGATTTTACCCCAGACGAGACACTCCGCCGTTGAGTTAGTGCCGAGACGGTTAGCACCGTGAAGGGATACGCAGGCCGCCTCTCCAGCCGCCCAGATGCCTTCTACTGGAGTGGCCCCATCTACATCGGTATGGAGGCCACCCATAAAATAGTGGGCCGCCGGCCGAATAGGGATTGGCTCGTAAATGGGGTCAATGAAATTGAACCTTATAGCGACCTCTCGAATCATAGGCAGCCGTTCGTTAATCTTATCGGCACCGAGGTGACGCAGGTCAACATGAAGATAGTCAAGACCATCGGGTCCGGGGAATCCTCTACCTTCTTCGATTTCAGTTATCTCGGAGCGGGAGACGATGTCTCGGGGGGCTAGTTCCATCTTGGCCGCAGCATATTTTCCCATAAACCTTTCGCCCTGGTTGTTAAGCAAGTAGCCACCTTCACCCCGGGCGGCTTCGGTAATCAGGATACCAGAAGGAACTAGGCCAGTAGGATGAAATTGGACAAACTCTAAGTCTTTGATGGGCAATCCAGCTCGGTAAGCCATGGCTAGACCATCACCAGTGGCGGTCAGAGAGTAGGTGGTGAAACCGAACATACGGCAGGCACCGCCGGTAGCGATAACTAAAGCTTTGCCCGGCACAAAGAAGAACTCACCGCTAGTCAGGCCCCAGACAGTTACTCCGCAGAATACGTTGTCCTTTATTAGGATTGAGGTAACATAACATTCGTCGTATCGGCTTACATTAGCATACTTTTGCAGAGTATCGTAAAGGGCTTGCATTTCAAAGAAGCCGGTTTTATCGGCAGCGAAAACAGCTCGATTGAAGCTATGCCCACCAAATGCCCGCTGGGCAAGCCGTCCATCAGGACAGCGCGACCAAGGAATTCCCCAGTGCTCCAAAAGCAGGATTTCTTTAGGTATTGCTTCAACGAAGCGCATGACTACATCCTGGTCACAGAGAAAATCAGCCCCTCTAGTGGTGTCCCAGGCGTGAAGCTCAAGGCTGTCTCCCTCCTCTGGTTGCAGGACAGCGGCGGTACCACCCTCAGCGCAGACTGAATGGGAGCGCATTAGCTGGACTTTGGAGATGATGGCAACATCAACTTCCGGGTTTTGGGCTGCCTCAATAGCTGCCCGCAGCCCAGCGAGTCCAGAGCCTAAAACAATGACATCATGTTTCTTGTTCATCATAATATCGCTTCTTTATGTCGAGCGCTATGGCACTGTAGATTAACTGCCACCGGCATACTGGCTATGTGGGCCGGAAAGACCTCAACATGAACCGCCAGAGCAGTCACCCTCCCCCCGTATCCCATTGGTCCGATGCCCAGGTCATTGATTCGCTGCAGAATTTCCTTTTCCAGCTCGGCCACTTCAACATCCGGGTTGGGCTTGCCTACCTTCCGCAGTAACGCTCTCTTAGCCAGCATCAGGGTCCTTTCAGCAGTGCCCCCTATCCCCACCCCCACAATAACCGGGGGACAAGGGTTACTACCCGCCTCATCAACAGCGTTGACGACAAAATCTATTACCCCTTGACGGCCACGCGCCGGGGTTAGCATTGCCAGGCGAATCATATTTTCGGCACCACCCCCCTTGGGTAGTGCTATAATTTTGAGTCTATCGCCGGGGACAATATCGGTGTAGATGACGGCTGGTGTATTATCCTTGGTATTCACCCTGGCCGAGAAAGGCCGATACACCATAGATTTACGCAAATAACCCTCATCGTATCCCTGGCGGACTCCTTCATTCACGGCGGTGTAAAGGTCACCACCGACGATATGGGTATCCTGCCCCAGTTCTAAAAAGACTAACGCGGTGCCAGTATCCTGGCATAGGGGGATTCCCTCCTTAACTGAGACCTCTGCATTTTCCAGTATCCTATCCAATACCTCACGCCCAACAGGTGATTCCTCCGCCTCTCGCGCTTGCCTGAGGGCAGCCAGTACGTCATCAGGGAGATTATAACACGCTTCCTGGAAAAGCCGAGACACGGTCTTGGTTACTTCTTTAGCATTAATATCTCGCATAGTTACTCCACTCCTCTCACCACTGATAACAGGCAGCTAATTCACAGTAAGTCTGACCATATTAACCTTCTGGCGCCGGTGGTATCAGCCCTGACTTCATCAGCAGGGCTGTTGTCTCCCTTGACTCCCTAATCATCTTCTCGGCTCGTTTGGTCAATTCTTCGCGGCTTAGCTTTTCCCTAGCTACTCCTTGCTCTATGGCCTTTAGTCCTACTGCCACCGCTTCCCGGACAAAGACCTCCCACTCCCCCATGGTGGGGATGATGTAATCCTCACTTATTCCCCGGTCCTCAGCACACTTAGCTAGCTCATAGGCAGCCGTGATACACATCTCGTCAGTGATAGTTCTGGCTTTAACATCCAGGGTGCCACGGAAGATGCCAGGGAAACCAATAGAGTTATTCACCTGATTGGGAAAGTCTGACCGGCCAGTAGCCACAATCCTGACACCAGCCTCTTTGGCTTCCCATGGCCAGATTTCAGGAAGGGGGTTAGCGCAGGCAAAAAGGATAGCATCTTTGTTCATACCCCTAACCCACTCTGTCTTGATAGTACCCGGCTCCGATTTGGATAGCGAGATGCAGACATCAGCTCCTTTCAGTGCCTCGGCAATCCCGCCAGTCCTCTTCTCTGGGTTAGTTTTCTGACACAGGTCCCACTTATAGGGATTCTCGGCTTGCTTTGCCTCAAGGTCAGTTCTACCAGTGTGAAGGATAGCCTTACTATCAACAAAGATAGTATTTTCTGGCCTAAAACCATCGGCAAAAAGAACCCTGGAGATGGCTACATTAGCGGCACCCACCCCAATTAGGGTGATGCTCACCTCTTCCTTTTTCTTGCCCACAACCTTAAGAGCATTCACCAACCCAGCCAAAGTGACCGCCGCTGTCCCCTGCTGGTCATCATGCCACACCGGGATTTCCATCTCCTTCCGCAGGGTATCAAGAATATAGAAGCACTTGGGATTGGCGAAGTCCTCCAGGTTGATGCCGCCAAAGGATGGCTGAAGCCACTTCACTGCCTGAATTATCTCATCAGGGTCTTTGGTATCCAGGCAAATAGGTACGGCATCAACTCCACCCAGGTATTTAAAGAGGAGCGCTTTGCCTTCCATCACTGCCATCGCCCCCTCAGGACCGATATCACCCAGACCAAGAACCCGGGTACCATCAGAAACTACAGCGATAGTATTCCACTTATTGGTAAGCTCATACATCCTTTCCTTGTCTGCCTCCAATGCCTTAGAGACAGCAGCGACCCCTGGGGTATACCAGATAGCAAAGTCGTCAAAATCACGGATGGCACACCTGGGGGTGGTCTGCATCTTTCCCTGATAAAACTTATGCAACCTCATGGCATCCTCGGCCGGTTTACGCGCCTTAGCTAGAAGTTCTTCTTTGGTTACCTTGTCTGACATGACATACCTCCTTTGATAATTTTTACCACCATGAAAACAAGGGCTTGTCTAAGCACCTTCGGCTATCAATTTTCATGGAGCATCCTATCCAGCACCAGCCGCCGTACCTACTTCTCCCTCAACTTACCAGCTTTCGCCTTGGCAATGAGCTCGTCTTCACGCCTTATATCCTCTATGGTTTTGGGCTTTAATCCTGGGGGTGAGGTCGCCAAGCCATACTTCCACTTCAGGAAGCGTAGTCCAGTGATGGGATAGAGAGCGCTGACGAGCACATCACCAATATCCTGAGTAAAGTCTTTGATTGCTTCCCTGGCTTTGTCTAACTCCGGCTCAATTATATCAGCCGGGCGGCCGGTAATGGGGGTTTGCCCTCGCTTATAGTGCTTAAGCACTGTTTTCTGAACCTCGGGGTCAATGGGAGCCGGCGGTCTGCCGTATAGTCCGTAACAGTAGTCCTGCACTTGAGTTGGTACCAGTTTATATCTGCCAGCAATCACGTTCTGAACAGCTTGGACCCCTACGATTTGGCTAGTTGGTGTAACCAAAGGTGGGTAGCCTAGCTCTTTTCGCACTCGTGGTATTTCCTCATATACCTCATCAATTTTATCCAAGACACCAGACTCTCGTAGCTGGGCTACCAGGTTGGTGGTCATACCACCGGGAACTTGGTGCATGAGTACGCCAGTGTCAATAACCGCCGTTCGGGTAGTATCCAGAAAGTCCCGATATTTAGGGGCTATGGACTCAATATGCTGCCCCAGCTTGAACAGGTGAGTTAGATTCAGCCCTGTGTCTCTAGGAGTTCCTTGAAGAGCCACTACGATGGGTTCAATGGCGGGATGGGATGAGCGTAGGGCAAATGGGGCCAGGGCAGTGTCAATAATATCCACCCCAGCTTCAATAGCCTTGAGACAACTCATTGAGGCCATACCACTAGTGTAGTGGGTATGTAGCTGCACTGGTATCTTTAATACTTGCTTGAGGCTTTTAATCAGCTTATAGGCATCATCGGGAGCAATAAGTCCCGCCATATCCTTGATGCATAGGCTGTCAGCTCCCATATCTTGAAGGATGAGCGCCTTGTTGACATAATAGTCAAGATTATATACCAGCCCTCCCATTTTGCGCTCAGTGAGAGAGTAGCATATTGAAAGCTGGGCGTGCTTACCGCATTCCTTAATTGCTTTCAGGCAGGTTTCAAAATTGCGCTCATCATTTAGGGCATCAAATACCCTGAAGATATCAATTCCCACCTCAGCGGCGTGGTGCACGAAGGCAGTAACTACATCATCAGCGTAATGACGATAACCTACCAGGTTTTGTCCCCTAAGCAGCATTTGTAGTGGAGTATCGGGCATCAATCTCTTCAGGAGGCGCGGTCTTTCCCATGGGTCCTCGTTTAGAAATCTGGTAGCGACATCAAAGGTGGCACCGCCCCAGACCTCCATGGAATAGAAGCCGGCCTGGTTCATCTCTTCGGCTATGCTTTCCATATCCTCAGTTCGCATTCGGGTAGCGAATAGGGATTGATGTCCATCACGGAAGGTAACATCGGTGATTTTCAGGGGATTTTCCACTATTTCCATTTAGATTCCTTTTTAATTGGTATTAAGCCTTAAGCAGTTTGGGGATGTCACTAGGTTTTTCCGCTACCGGCACCCCAGCCTTGGTGAAGGCTTCAATCTTACTGCTGGCTGTCCCGGTTTTTCCCATTATTATTGCCCCGGCGTGTCCCATGCGTTTTCCTGGAGGAGCTAACCTGCCAGCAATATAGGCTACCACCGGCTTGGGGTAGCCAACTTCACTAATGTATTGCGCCGCTAATTCCTCAGCATTACCACCTATCTCACCTATCAAGACCACACCTTTGGTTTCCTCATCGTCCCGGAACATTTCCAGGACCCTAACAAAATCTAGCCCCACAATAGGGTCTCCTCCTAGACCCACACAAGTACTCTGCCCCATGCCTGCCTGGCTAATATGCCAGGTAATCTCATAGGTTAAAGTACCACTTCTGGAAGCAATACCCACGCTCCCAGGGCTAAAAACGTGGTCTGGCATTATGCCAACCTTTATTCTACGTAGCGGGTTTATTACCCCGGGAGTATTGGGGCCAACAATTATTACATTACCTCGTTTATTGGCTTCAGTGACAAACTCAATAGCATCTCTTTGTGGAATGCCTTCGGTAATAACCACCAGTGTTTTTATGCCAGCGTCAATGGCTTCAGTAACAGCACGTTGGGCAAATCGGGCGGGAACAAACATAATGGAGGTATCAACACCGTGATTTCCGACTGCCTCAGCAACCGTGTTGTAGACGGGCACACCTTCAACTTCCTGCCCACCCTTGCCTGGAGTTACACCAGCAACTACTTTTGTTCCATAGCGTAGCATTGATGCGGTATGGAATCTACCTTCATTCCCAGTGATACCCTGGACTACAACTTTGGAACCGTCGCCTATAATGATACTCATAGTTTTAAGATTTCCTCAATAGCCTTCTCCATATTGGGATAGCTATCGATTCCAGCCTGATGCAGCATTTGGTTTCCCTCTGCCTCATTTGTCCCCATCATTCTTACTGCTATCGGCTTCTTTACACTGGACTCATTGAGTGCTTCGATGAGTGCCTGAGCGACAATGTCACATCTGGTTATGCCGCCAAGGATGTTTACCAGTACCGCCTTCACTTCCGGTTTAGACATAACCAGTAGCAGTCCTCTTTTAGTAATGTCTACACTGCCACCACCACCTACATCCAGGAAGTTTGCCGGCTTACCACCAAAAACATGAACCAGGTCTAACGTTGCCATAACTAGACCGGCACCATTGCCGATAATACCTATATCCCCATCCAGGTCGACATAGGCTAGTTTTTGCTCCCTGGCCTTGGCTTCCCTCGGTGTATCCTCTACTCTTACTGAGCTTCTATCAGCAAATTCAGGATGTCGGAAAAGGGCATTATCATCCACTATTATTCTGGCGTCAGCCGCCATGAATTCGCCTGAAGGCGTCTTGGCTAACGGATTTATCTCCGCTAGTTCAGCATCATAATCCATAGTCACCTTATATAGTGTGCCAATAATAGAAGCAAACTTGGTGGCATCATCCTGACTGGTATTAAGTCGGCCTACCATATCTATCGCCTCTCGCTCACTGAAGCCGATAGTAGGGTCAACCCAATGCCGGGCTATTTTGTCTGGAGAAGTCTGAGCTAACTCCTCAATATCAACCCCACCACTGGTAGAAGCTAGTACAACATATGCCCTGGCTTGCCTATCTACGGCTATTGACGCATAAAATTGCTCAACCATATCCAGTTTTTCTTCAACCAACAAGCTGGTTACCGGACAACCCTTGATGGTGCTGCCCAGCAATTCTGCGGCAACCTGTTTAGCCCCGGCAGCGTCAGCAGCAAATCTTATCCCGCCTGCCTTACCCCTACCTGATACCAGTATCTGTGACTTTAAGGCTACCGGGCGACCTATTTCCCGGGTGATTGTTTCAGCCTCTTCTGGACTAGTGGCTACACCACTCTTGGGGACTCTTACACCATAATCCTGTAATATTTTTTTTGCTTCAAACTCAAAAAGCTTCATCTAACCTTTCTACCTCTAAGTTGGTATAATGCCGTGCTTTTTATCAGGTCTTTTGGCCACTTTATCCAGTGTCTGTTCCAATGCCTTTATCAGCCTAGGTCTGGTTTCTGCCGGGTCAATTATATCGTCAACGTGGAGATGCTCAGCACCGCGGTAGGGATTGGCAAACGCAGCTCGGTATTCCTTTATCTTCTGCTGCAAAAGTTCCTCAGCGTTGTCTGCTTCCGCTAACTCTTTCCTGAATATTATGGCAGCGGCTCCCTCTGGCCCCATGACGGCCAGTTCAGTGGTAGGCCAGCAAAGCACGGCATCCGCCTCTAAATCCTTGCTACACATACCGATATAAGCGCCACCGTAGGCCTTTCTGATGGTGAGGGTTATCTTGGGCACGGTAGCCTCCGAGTAGGCATAAAGCATCTTGGCGCCGTGCCGGATTATGCCACCCCATTCCTGGTCTGTCCCTGGCAGATAACCGGGGACATCAACCAGATTGACCACGGGAATATTAAAGGCGTCACAGAACCGGATAAATCGGGATGCCTTATCACAGGCATCAATATCCAGACATCCAGCTTTTGACATCGGTTGATTGGCTATTATACCAACTGACCATCCATTTAGTCGGGCAAAACAGGTAATTATGTTGGTGGCAAACGTGGGGAATAGCTCGAAGTAGTTCCTCTTTTCATCCTGCCTCTGGTCAAATACCCGCTCAATTATCCTATGCATATCATACGGCTTCCTTGGGTCTGCCGGCACAATATCAAACAGGGTGCTGTCCTGGCGCGTTGACTCATCCCCCCAATCAACCCGCGGCGGCTTTTCCCGATTACTTGATGGCAGGTAACCCAGTAGCTCCCGTATACTTTGCAGACAGTCCACCTCACTATTTTCTGAGCGACAGGCAACACCTGACTTACTCTGAACCACCGTGGCACCACCCAGCTCTTCCTCGCTAATCTCCTGTCCCATTACTGCTTTAACTACCCTCGGTCCGGTAATGAAGGCATGACTTATGCCCTTTACCATAAAGATGAAATCCATGAGCGCTGGGGAATATACCGCACCCCCAGCACAGGGGCCAAGAATGACGCATATCTGTGGAATTACCCCGGAACACATGGTATTCCTAAAGAACATTCGCCCGTAGCCCGACAAGGCATCTACGCCATCTTGGATTCTGGCCCCCCCGGAATCATTTATCCCTATAATTGGGCAGCCAGCGCTAAGGGCACTGTCAATTATGTTACAGATTTTCTTAGCGTGTATTTCTGACAGAGTACCACCGATACTGGTGAAGTCCTGGGAGAAAATGTATACCTTTCTGCCATCTATCTTGCCGTAGCCGGTAACTACGGCATCCGCCGGAACCTCTACCTTATCCATGCCAAAGGCAGCGCTTCTGCTTTTGGCAAACCTACCAATCTCACAAAAAGTCCCCTTATCTAGTAGCTGGTCAATTCGCTCACGTGCGGTTAACTTGCCCCGCTTTTTCTGTCGTTCTACCGCTTCCCTACCCCCCATCTGTTCAATCTTCTGCCGACGCTCCTGTAACTCAGCCAGCAATCTATCTTTTATTTGCCTGTCTTCATCTACCATATATCATTCTCCTGGCTCAACCAGTTCAATCAATAACTTGGTTCCCTTGGGGTGCAGAAAGGCTATTTTGGTATCCTCCACGCCATTCCTCGGCTTCTCGTCAATGAGGGCAACCCCTTGCTTGGCTAATGTGTCTAGGGCATCCTGAAGATTACTGACCTCTAGCGCCAGATGATGGATTCCTTCCCCTCTTCTTTCAATATACTTGGCGATTACTCCGTCCGGGTCAGTTGATTCCAGTAACTCAATTTTACTCTCGCCCACCGGGATAATGGCGGTTTTCACCTTCTGGTCGGCTACCACTTCTACACCTTTAAGTTTTAGCCCCAGCACATCAGTGTATAGCTTTACCGCCTCCTCAATACTGTTAACCGCAATCCCTATGTGGTTAATTTTCTTTATCACTACTTCTCTCGGCTAGCTAAATTCGCTTTGATAAAGTTGCTTATCTCATCAATAGGTGTTCCCGGGCCAAATATTTGGGCGATACCCGCCTCCTTGAGCTTAGGGATATCTTTTTTGGGTATAATTCCGCCACCGATAACCAGTATATCTTTACCCCCCCTTCCCCGGATAAGTTGCACCGTTTTGGGAAAGAGTGCCATATGAGCACCGGACAAACAATCTACACCAACCACATCTACATCCTCCTGTATGGCTGCCTCAGCAATTTGCTCTGGTGTTAACCGTAAGCCGAGATAGATTACCTCCATCCCGGCATCTCTTAGACCCCGGGCGACTACCTTGGCTCCCCTATCATGCCCGTCCAGCCCGGGCTTGGCTATCAACACCCGTATTTTCCTGTTGTGCGCCACCAATTTTTCCTACTTAGAGTATATTTGGTTCCCTGTACTCACCAAACACGTCTCTCAAGGCATCACTTATTTCTCCCACTGTAGCATAGGCCTTAACCGCCTCAACCAACACTGGCATAATATTCTGGCTACTCCTGGCTACATCCCGCACCCTGCCCAGAACCTCATTCACCCTTTGATTATTCCTTTCCCGCTTCAATCTCTTTAATCTCTCTACCTGTTTCCTCTCGGTTTCTACCCCTATCTCCAAAATCTCTGGCTCAGGCTCGTCCTGAGTAACAAACTGGTTAACCCCAACCACTACCTGCCCGCCAGAATCTACTGCCCTTTGGTAATTATAGGCTGAATACGAAATCTCTTTCTGAATATATCCCCTCTCTATTGCCTTGAGGGCACCACCCATCCTGTCAATTTCATCAATATACTCCAGGGCTTTATTTTCTATCTGACTGGTTAGCCACTCTATATAGTATGCGCCACCAAGGGGGTCAACGGTATCGGCAGTGCCACTCTCATGGGCAATAATTTGCTGGGTTCTTAGCGCCACCTGCACTGCCTCCTCAGTGGGCAAAGCCAGTGCTTCATCAAACGAATTGGTATGCAAGGACTGGCAGCCCCCCAATACCGCCGCCAGAGCTTGCAAGGTTACCCTTACGACATTGTTAAGCGGTTGCTGTTCGGTCAGGGTGAAGCCATCGGTTTGAACATGAAATCTTAGCATCATAGACCTTGGATTCTTGGCACCAAACCTCTCCTTCATTATCCTGGCCCAGATACGCCGCAGTGCCCTAAACTTAGCCACCTCCTCCAGAAGGTTGGTGTAGGCAGCGAAGAAGAAAGAGAAACGTGGAGCAAAGGAGTCAACCTCCATACCCCTATCTATCATTGCCTGAACATAGGCAACGCCATTAGCAATAGTAAAACCAGCTTCCTGAGCAGCGGTAGCCCCAGCCTCCCGCATATGATAGCCACTGATGCTTATTGAGTTCCAGTTTGGCATATTCTGGGCACAGTAGGCACAAATATCAGTGACCAATCGCATTGATGGCGTCGGACCGAAAATATAGGTGTTTCTGGCGATATATTCCTTTAATATATCGTTTTGAACCGTTCCCCTAAGTTGGCTGACATCCGCCCCTTGCTTTTCGGCGGCAGCAATATACAGCGCCAACATAATTGGTGCCGTGGCATTAATCGTCATTGAGGTGCTTACCTCTGCCAGTGGAATACCAAGCCAGAGCCTTTCCATGTCCTCGAACGAATCTACGGCAACACCGCATTTCCCCACCTCTCCAGTAGCTAGAGGATGGTCGGAATCATACCCCTCCTGGGTAGGCAGATGGAAGGCAACGCTAAATCCAGTCTGTCCTTGCTCGTAGAGATACTTGTATCGCTCGTTGGTCTCTTCCACGGTGCCAAAACCAGCATACTGCCGCATGGTCCACAGCCTACTCCGGTAACCACTGGGCATTATATGCCGGGTAAACGGATACTCGCCAGGCAGCCCAATACCCTCTTGATTGAGCTCCTCTAAATCAGCCGAGGTATATACTCTGTTAACTACAAAGCCATCAACGGTAGTCCTGAACTCCTCTTTTCTCTCACGCAGTTCTTTGGTTTTCTTCGTCTCTGACATTCTCCACCATTAATACATATGAATGGAGTGGTAAATAATTTGGCTCAGGTTCCGTGGCTAATTCTACCGTTTTAATAATGATTTGTCAAAACTTATGCCTGAGGTCGTTTACTAAGGGTAGCTTGAAGGGGGTATAGGGGGATGAGGTTACTAGGTAACTTAAAAGGGGTGAGATTGATAAACAATCTCACCCCTATCTAGTTCGTGTTTAAGCCTTTTGTGCTTTCACTGACTTCTATGTTATATCTCCTGGTAAAATTTGAATGTGAATAATCATATCACATTGCCTATCACTTAGGCGAGTCTATCTTTTGTAACGAGCTCCTTTTAAGCTGTTCTTTAGCGGCGAATTCTCTGCCAAAAATTCTCAATATTTTATCTGTTGCCTTTAGGCCGCTACCAGTTAAAATTACGACATTAGTTTTACCCTCTTTTATCTTAAGAGATTTCCTTAAAGCTCCAACTACTACAGCGGAGGTAGGTTCAACATATATTCCCTTTTGCGCCAAAATATTTATCCCTTCAGCAATTTCCTCTTCCGAAACTTTTATTACTTCCCCATCGGTTTCTCTAAGAACCTCCAATATTTGCTCACCACGGATTGGGTTTAGGCAAGCAATTCCCTCGGCGTAGGTATGCCGACCCTGAGCTAAGGGGGTAACTTTTGTCTCTCCTTTTCTAAAAGCTTCATAAATCGGGGGGATAGCCTCGGTTTGCACCGCAACTAATTTGGGTAGGTTGTTAATTACACCCATATCCTTTAACTCCCTCCCAGCAAGAGCAATTCCCAAAATTATACTTCCGTAACCAGCAGGCATAATAATGGAATCTGGAACTTCCCAATTTAGTTGTTCACAAATTTCATAGAAAACCGTTTTCGTTCCTTCTGTAAAAAAAGGATTCCAGTTATGAGAAGCATAAAATACTTCTTTGGCTTTTTCCTGAATAACCTTGGCGGTATCTTCTCGCGAACCTGGAATTTTGTTAAGTTTTGCTCCGTATAAACTTATCTGGACTAATTTACCTTCTGAAGCACTTTCAGGACAATAAATTTCACAGGTAATTCCAGCCCTGGCGCAGTAAGCGGCCATTGCCGCTCCCGCATTACCTGAAGAATCGCCGACAACTGTTTTTATACCCAATTCCTTTATCTTACTTACCAGTACACTGGCACCTCTATCCTTATAAGACCCGGAAGGAAATAAATAGTCCAATTTCAACAGAACCTCTTTATCAAAAATTCTTTCTTCTACTAAGGGTGTCATCCCTTCACCAAGGGTAACAATATTTTCGTCCTTTATTATGGGAAGAACCTCTCGGTATCTCCAGATAGAATTGGCCCTACTTTTTAATCTACCGAGGGGAAGTTTTGGGGGTATTTTTTCTAACTCAAAGGCACCACCACATTGGCACTTATAGGCGAAGGTATTTACCGCAAATCTTCTGTGACATCTTGAACATATGTAATTAACCTTCATAGCTAAAAGACACTGCTGAACAAGTTTGTAGGGCTTGTTCAGCAGTGTTACCCTCCATCCCAGATTTAATCAACCGCTAAGAGAACTGCGCTTTTCAATCGGCTCTATAATTACTCCATCGATAAACCATACACCCACGGTCGCCTAGCCCATTATCACTAGCAGGTACTTAAGCAACTTTTGGTCGACGCCAGAAATCCAAATTCAGCATACCCTCAGTTTTAGCCACTATTGAAGTAAGCGCCAGGTCGCCAGTAACATTTAGGCTAGTCCTGCCCATATCTAGTATGGCATCAATACCTAAAATCATACCATAAGCCACAGCTACCGACGTTCCAGCCTCAACATGTAGCCCCACCGACTCCAGAACCATAAGCAGCATTATGGCACCAGCTCCGGGAACACCAGCCGTTCCTATAGAGGCTAAGACGGCGGTGATCATAACCATTACCTGCAAGCTAAATGGTAAGGGCGAGCCGACAGCATTGGCTATGAACATGGCACAAACGGCTTGATATAGACAGGTGCCGTCCATATTTATGGTGGCACCGAGCGGCAGTGTAAAGGAGTATACAGGTCTACCGATTCCCAACTGTTCATCAGCAACCCGCATTGTCACCGGTAAGGTGCCGCTGCTGCTCCTGGTGACAAAAGCTGTTATCGAGGCCTCTCTAGCTCCCGGCCAAAACCTGACAGGATTAAGGCCGGCTATCCCTAATGCTCCCCCGTACACTAGCAGATAATGGATAATGAGGCCTAAATATACAGCTATAGTGACAATGGCTAGCGGGCCCAAAACCTTAGGACCCTGGGTACCAACCACCACTGCTATCAAGGCAAATACACCGTAAGGGGCAACCTCCAACACCCAGCGAATCAATTTGTACATGGCTTCGGCTAGCCCATCAAAAACCCCAAGTACAGTGTTACTTGCCTCGCTGATTCTGGGAATCTTAGCTTCCTTGAGGAAAGACAGCGCTATTCCCAGGAAGATAGCGAATACAATGGTTGGCAATACCTGTCCCGCTGCCAGAGCCCCGAAAGGATTCGTAGGTATCAAGCCCAGCACAACAGCTATTGCTGATGGGGGTGTGACCTCCCTTACCACCTCCTCACCGACAAGTGCCATACCCATTCCCGGCTGGAATAGGTTTGCTAAGCCCAAACCTATAAGAACGGCGATAAAGGTAGTCAGTAGGTACAAACCTATCACCTTGCCACCTATTCTCCCTATGCGTGCCGGTGATATACTGGCAGCACCTACTACAAGGGTAAACAAAACCACTGGCATCACTATCATTTTAAGTAATCTAATAAAGAAGTCCCCCAGTGGTTTTACCGGTTCTATAGCAGGCCCAACAATTATCCCCACAATAAGCCCTATAATCAGCCCTATCAGTATCTTATATATTAGGGGAAATTCTAGATAGCTTCTCACGAGGTTTGCCTCCTTTCTTGCAAGCTGTCTAAAAAACTGAACTGCCGAGAACTAATCGTCGACTCGACTGTCCCCGGCATCTTAGCCATTACTATTTCAAAGCTACCACCCCCTTTCGACTACCTTTTCTCACTTCCTAGGTTGGTTGTATAAAGTCGAGGGAGAAGCTCGGCTCATTTTTGTCTCTGCCAGAATTCCTTTAGGGAACTTCATTATAACACAAAATTCTCGGTTGTCAAGACTTTCTTACAAAGGGAGGGGATAAAGGGGGATAGGGTTACCAGGTAACTTAAAGGGGTGAGGTTGATAAACAATCCATACCTATCTTTTTATGCCCTTCTCGGCTATACTTATACACGAAGTAATGCTATATTGCCAGCTTAAACCTGGGGACAATACCCAACCAGTTTTGGCTGGCGGGAGGCTATCAGGTGCCAGAGGAGGAGAGCCTAGTTCGCCGGGCGCAACAGCGAGACCAACAGGCCTTCGCCCAGCTATACGAGGAGCACTTTGATAAGATTTATCGCTATGTAGCGCTTAGGATAGGAGATAAGACAGAGGCAGAGGATATGACACAGCAGGTCTTTCTCAAGGCTCTCCAGTCCATTTCCTCATTCCGATGGAGGGGTATACCCTTCTCAGCCTGGCTATTTCGCATTGCCCATAACCA
>JAUVZE010000003.1 GCA_030602665.1 Dehalococcoidia bacterium | reverse complement strand
CAACTCGCCAAAGAGGTTACTCCAGAGAACTGCTATCTAGTGGGACACTTAGGCATGACTGGTCGTTTCCTGGAGCCGGTGGGCGATATGACGGTTGATGAACTCTACAAAAGCTTCGTGGAGCAGACAATCCCTATGTTAGAGGCTGGGGCTGATGTTGTCGGTGCTCTCTGGGGTGACATCGCCCGTCCTATAGGCAATGCTCTTACCACTGTTAAGGAAATGAGGCAAGATTGTGATAAACCACTGTCAATAAGGCCTGATGCTGGCTTAGCCCAGCTTATTAATGGCAAAATAGTTCAACCGCTTACCCCGGAGGAGATGGGTAGAGAGGTGACAAAGTGGATTGCTGCCGGAGCGTCAATTGTCGGTGGCTGCTGTGGAACGAGCCTGGAACCTATAAAGGCGATTACGGCAGCGGCTAAAGGTAAGAAATAAATGAGGAGGTTAGTTGGTGCTAATAGTTGGTGAGAGAATCAATGCTACTAATAAGAGGATCGCACAGGCTATTCAGGAAAAGGATGCCGATTTTATCCGCAAGGAGGCAATGGCACAGGCAGAGGCAGGAGCAGATTATATAGACGTGAACGCTGCGCCTTTTAGGGAGAAGGAGATTGAATACTTAGAATGGCTGTTTACCATATTGCAAGAGGTTAGCAGTAAACCGCTATCCATTGATACTCCTGACCAAAAGGCGGCTGCCGCCGCCCTGAAATGGCACAAGGGTAAAGCAATGATTAACTCTATTACCGGTGAGAAGGAGATACTCAGCGCTTTTTTGCCTTTACTAAAGGAATATAAGTGCAATGTGGTAGCCCTCTGCCAGGATGACAGCGGAATACCTACTACTTTACCTGACAAGCTGAGAGTAGCCAACCAAATTATTGAGAGTTTGGTGGGCGAAGGTATTGAGTTGAATAATATTTATATCGACCCACTGGTGCAGCCCATTAGCACTGATTTCAAATCGGCACTGATAACGCTTGATACCATTGAGGAAATCATGAGTAGACACCCAGGAGTTCATACTATCTGCGGTATCAGCAATGTTTCATTTGGTTTACCTTCCAGAAGGCAGATAAACCGAAACTTCACTGTGCTGGCATTGCAAAAGGGATTGGATGCCGCCATCATTGACCCGTGCGATAGGGAACTAATGGCTAATATCATTACAACTAACATGCTATTGGGCAAGGATGAGTATTGTGCCAATTATCTTCTTGCCTACCGGAGTGGGAAAGTGTGAAGGTGGAAACTACCAATGACCTAAGGGAAAGGACAGATTGTTAGAACAGGCTTGCCTAACAGATTCAGAGTTGGAGTTGATATTGGTAACATCCTTACCGATGCGGAAGTATAAACATGGATAGAACAAAGCAAATCTCAGAGGCAATAGTGCAGCTAAAGTGGGACGAAATTGCCGCGCTGACCAACGAGACACTGGAGGCCGGCATTCCAGCGCTGGAGATAATAGACCGGGGTCTGGTGCTGGGAATGTCAGCAGTGGGCATTAAGTTCAGGGACGGCGAGGTGTTTTTACCTGAGTTGCTGCTCAGCGCCAAGACGATGAAGACGGCGCTGGAGATACTGCTGCCCATCCTGAGCCAGCAAGGCACCGGCTTCATAGGCCGGGTGATTATTGGCACCGTCAGTGGTGACCTACACGACATCGGCAAGAAAATCGTGACCAGTATGCTACAGGGCAATGGTTTTGAGGTGATGGACCTCGGAGTTGACGTTGACCCGGAGAGATTCATGGAGGCGGTCCGCGATAATGATGTCCAGATACTTGGGCTTTCGGCGCTGCTCACCTCTACCATGCCCATGATGGAGGCGACGATAAAGGCGCTGGAAAAAGCTGGGCTCAGGCAAAAGGTAAAGGTGATGGTAGGCGGTGCCTCAGTCACTCAAGCCTACGCTGACCAGATTGGTGCTGATGGCTACGGTGCCGATGCCGTGGCAGCAGTGGAGAAGGCCAGGGCACTTATATCAGCTCAATCACCCTAGTTGGAAAAGATTGTGGGGTGTAATCATAGCTAAGTACACCAACGCTGAGCGAATGTTCCAAGCTCTGGAGCGAAAGGAACCAGACATGGTGCCACACTTCGAGCTAGGTATAGACCGCAATATAGTGATGAAGAATTTGACGCTTATGTTAAGCATCTTTTACAGGAGACAGCCCCAGGGTATAACTTTATTGTGGGCATGGGGGACAATTCAGCCTTTGATGGTAAAATCGAACGAGTCGGCAGGATAGCTGAGCTCATAGATAAATATGGTCGTCTTCCCATTGAGGTTTAATTGATGTCGCCAAGTCAGGGGTGACTATAAACTATACCCTACCTGCCACCGTTAAATGATGACCAAGAAATTTTCAAAGCCATTTTTGCTTTTATCTAGATTAGATTGTACAAGCACGCTGTCTATCTTAGGCCAAGGTAACTCTGGCCACCGGCTAAACCGGTCCTTTTCTTAGAGCGGGAACCGGGGGCATCAAACCACCAAGTTTTTCAGAGCTTTGTGCAGAAAGCGCCAAACTTTAGGCGTTGTGATATACTTTGTTAGAAGTTAACCCTTAGATGGAGGTGTGCACATGGTATAGGAGTTATGCCCGGACCTGAGCAAGTTAATACTCAAATCTCAGTACCAAAGGGGCAAGCAATAGCGGGCAATGTGGCTAATGCAAGCACTTATAACTTTCCTGTACATTACAAAATCTTAAGTGCCGATCCCGCCCTCCTAGATTTGATAGTTGAGGGGGGAAGAGAATTAGAAAAACAAGGTGTTCGAGCAATCGTAGGTGCCTGTGTGGGTATTTTGGCAACTATCAAAAAGAGGTTGCCGAAATACTGGATGTTCCAGTCTTTGACTTTACCACTTTAATAAATTGGGTCTATAATGCTGTGGGACGCCGCCCCTTCGCTGGTCTTATATAGCGAAAATTTAATGCGATGCTAGTAGATACTTAACAGACTGCTCACATATCTAAAAAGGAGGAAAAATAGACATGGCCAAAGTACTGGAGAAGCCGGTAGCGGTTCTTGGTGGAGGTGCCTGTGCCCAAACCTTTGCCGCGGAGTTCACTCTCGCCGGATATAAAGTGCGCCTGTATGAACTGCCAGAGCTGGCTCAAGGAACTCTAGGAGAGGTCTTGAGGACTCATGAAATAGAGCTTGGAGGGGCTCAGGCTAATTTCAAGTGGTTCAGGAGGGCCGGGATTGCCAAGGTTGACGTTGTCACCACAGAGATATCGGAGGCATTAAGGGGAGCTGGTTTGGTAATAGTAGCTATTCCAGCAAAAGGACACAAGCCTTTCTTTGAAAAAATGATTCCCTGCCTCGAAGATGGACAGATGATAAGCATATTCCCCGACAATTTTGGCTCCCTGATGCTCAGAAACATGATGGGCGAGAAGGGCTGTAATGTGGATGTTATCATTGGGGGATGGAGTTCCATGCCATATGGTGTTAGGGTAATAGAGCCAGGCAAACTCGATTGTATAATAAGGATACGCGAACTCCTTGGCGATGCCTTGCCAGGCAAGGACGGAGATAAATTCTTTGAGACCATGAAAGGAATTCCTGCCTTCGATGGTACAGTGGAACTCAAAAAGGGAGACACCATCATTGGAGTTGGTTTTTCCAATCCCAATCCTGCTGTTCATGTTCCTGGCTCAATCCTCAATGTAGGTGCCATGGAGGTCTCCGAGATGGAAGGGACTCTAGGCATACCGAAGGGCAAATATTCAATGTATAAGCACGGAATGAGTCCGGCAGTTGCCAGGGTTCAGCTCGCTTTCTACCAGGAGGAAAGAAAAATCGCTAATGCGATGGGGATAGAAATGATTGAGTTTCGCGAGGACCAATTCTTCTGGAAGGGTGGTATTATGGGGGTAGAGTATTGGGTTCCATTTGCAGACGTGATTATACCACCAATCGCCGGCCCTAACTCTGTTGAACACAGGTACTTCACTGAAGATATACCGGTGGGAACAGTCATCCGTTACCATTTAGCTCAGAAATTCGGTGTGGATGTCCCTACAATAGAATCAATGATACAGCTAGGCTCGGTAATCTGTAAACGGGACTTCCTCAAAGAGGGAATAACTCTAAAAGAATTGGGCATTGAGGACTTAACCAAAGAGCAGATAATAAGATATGTTAGAGAAGGCATAAAAGGGTAACGCGGTAAGAAGGGAGCTATTAATCATACCAATCAGACAAAAAAGAGAAAGAAATGAGCATTGAAGTTCTTGAGAATCTAAAGAAAGCTATCATAGAATACGATAGTGAAGGAGCAGCCAGTTGGGCTAAAAAAGTAGTCCAAGATAGAATAGACCCTACTAAGGCTCTAGATGTAATGACAGTGGCTATAAGGCAGATAGGCGATGGTTTTAGCAGAGGAGAGCTTTTTCTTCCTGATTTAGTTGGTGCTGCAGATGCCATGTCAGCGGCTACACCGATAATAGAGGAGGAGATAAAGAGGGTAGGAGCCAGGAGAGAAAGCTTAGGCACCGTTGTTATAGGAACGGTTTATGGCGATATCCATACTATAGGAAAAACTATGGTAGCCACGTTACTACAAGCTGATGGCTTCGTCGTGAATGACTTAGGTATCAATATCACTGCTGAGAACTTCGTAGAGGGGATTAAGAAATATAACGCAGACATACTGGCTATGTCTTCCCTTATGACTACTACCGCTCCAGAGCAGAGAAAGGTTATTGAAACTCTCAAAAAAGAGAGTCTCCGAGACAAGGTAAAGATAATGGTAGGTGGAGGAGCCATAACTCAGGAATTTGCTGATAGCATTGGAGCAGATGGATATGAGCCTACCGCAGTGGGGGCAATGAAATTAGCCAAGAGATTAGTTGAGAAATAAGGGAGTAAAGCATGGCTTTGAAAGGTTTTACACGCAATTTTAAGCCCCTAGAGATATTAACTGAGGAGCAGGTTGAGGCAATTCATAGGGGGACATTAGAGGTTCTCTGGGTAACAGGGGTTAGGGTGGAGCATGAGAGGGCTCTGAAGCTCTTCGAGAAAAACGGCTGCAAGGTGGATTACGATGAAATGAGGGTGAGGATTCCACCAGCTTTAGTTGAGGAGTGCATACGTAAGGCTCCTAGCAGTTTTCATGCCGAGGCAAGGGATGGCAAGAAAAGCTTGATGTTAGGAGATAATAACTTTTATTTCGGTGGAGCACCTGGCTTACAGAGCGTAGACCTAGACACCTGGGAGCCTCGGGTAGCAACAAGGAAAGAGAATTATGATAGCGTAACTGTCCTAGATGCATTGCCTAACGTTCATTTCCTTTGTCCTTACACACCATATTTTGGATTTGAGGGAGTTCCCCCATGCATGGCGATGCTGGAGAGTCAGGCTGCCAGAATAAGGAACTCAACCAAGTGTATTTGTGTAGGTTTTTCCAACGACTCCGAAGTATTTGCTATAAAAATGGCCCAAGCGCTGGGTATAGAGATTATGGGTACCTGTGCAACAGCACCACCCTTAGCCATGTACCGAGACGCTGCCGAATCCGCATTCAGGTTCGCTGAGGCTGGATTCCCTCTGCGCATACTTAGCGGTCAGGTAATGGGCGGGACGGCACCTGCCACGATTGCTGGGGGAGTAATAACTAACAATGCCGAAGTTATAACTGGACTGGTGCTGGCTCAACTGATAAGACCAGGGATGAGAGTGCTGGTCAAGGATTTTTCGCACCCTATGAATATGAACACGGGAGCCCCTGGTTTTGGCAGTATAGTAGCTTGCTTACATAACGCAGCATCTAACCAAATCTTCCGAAAGTATGGAGTCCCCATAGACAATGCTACTTGCTACCCCAACTCAAAGATGCCGGATTATCAATGTGGCTATGAGAAAACCCTCCGTGTTCTGGTTGCAGGTTTATCTGGAGCAAACCTGCTACTGCTACATGGCAGTGTACACGGCGAACTTACATATCATAGCGTCCAGGCCATATTGGACGACGATTTAGCTGGCATGGTAGGGCGTTTCATGGAAGGTATTGAAGTAAATAATGAGACGTTAGCAGTAGACCTCATAGAGGAGGTTGGACCAATTCCAGGCTATTTCCTAAACAAAGAACATACCAGAAAATGGTGGAAGCTAGAGCAATTTGTGCCAAAGGTAGCGGATAGTTTGACTTACCCGGAGTGGATGAATACCGGAAAGAAAAGTTGCCTTGACTACGCCAAGGAGAGAATGGAAGAGATACTGACAACACACAAGCCAATCCCCTTAACTCCCAGCCAGGAGGAGGATTTAGAAAGAATCCTAGAAGAGGCAAGGAGGTACTACAAGGAGAGGGGACTGATATCAGAAGAGGAGATGGCAACATATAGGGAAAGCATGAAATCACCTAATTACCCGTATGAATAGTGTAATGATGGTGGTGACATGTATCTCTTAGCCGCCGAAGAAGTTGAGTAGAAGTTCTCAAACAAGATTAAGGAGGTGTATAATATCAGGGAATGAGAAAAATTCTGGTGACCGGTGCCTGCGGCCAAATTGGTTCTGAATTGGTAATTGAACTTCGCCAGAAGTACGGTGGTGATAACGTTGTAGCCACTGGTCATAAAACAAAGCCCAGCAAGACACTTCTCAATTCAGGCCCGTTCGAGTTCATCAATATTACTAATAGGGAAACGATTGAAGCTGTTGTCAAAAGGTATAACATCGACACCATCTATCACCTGGCTGCCTTGCTCTCAGTCGTGGGTGAGAAGAATCCTCAGCTATGCTGGGATGTAAACATCAATGGTCTCTACAATATCCTTGAGATTGCCAGAGAATACAAGCTCACCCGGATTTTTTGTCCAAGTTCAATGGCTGTCTTTGGACCAGAAACCCCTCGTGATAACACGCCCCAGGAGACTCTTCTGTGCCCAAGTACCATGTACGGCGTCACCAAGGTTGCTGGCGAGTTACTCTGTGACTATTACTTCAAGCGCTTTGGTGTGGGTGTACGTGGCGTCCGCTATCCGGGCATCATCAGCAGTGAGACTCCTCCCGGGGGTGGAACCACAGATTACGCTGTAGCCATATTCTACGAAGCCATCCAGCACAAGAGATACACCTGCTTCGTAAAAGAGGATACGGTCCTTCCGATGATGTACATGCCAGATTGCATCCGAGCTGCTGTTGAGCTAATGGAAGCCGACCTCCCCAAGCTTAAACACCATGCTAATTTTAACCTAGCGGCCATGAGTTTCTCCGCCGCAGAGCTGGCTACAGCAATTAAAAAATATATCCCCGAATTCACCTGTGAATACAAGCCTGACTTCAGGCAGGAGATTGCCGACTCATGGCCAAGGTCTATAGATGACAGCATAGCCCGTGAGGAGTGGAATTGGAAGCCCAAGTATGGCCTTAGCATGATGGTCAAGGATATGTTGGAGAAACTTCAGGCCAAACTGTTGGGTGGAAAGTAATTTTTCAAAACTGCAAAAACGTAATTGTTAAGGAGGTAATGATTGAATGGGGAGCAAATTTGATTTCATTGTGGATGAATTGCAGCAGCTAAAGGACAGCGGACTCTACAACCAGATACGCACGATAGAGTCTGCCCAAGGCGCCTGGCTCGTTGTCGACGGCACCCGCGTCTTAAATCTATGCTCCAACAATTACCTTGGTCTCGCCAATCAGCCAGAACTCAAGGAAGCAGCCAAAAAAGCTTTAGAGGAATTCGGCGTTGGGCCAGGAGCTGTTAGGTCCATAGCCGGTACCATGAGCCTTCACCTAGAGCTGGAAAAGGCTCTGGCTGGATTCAAGCACGTGGAGGATACACTCTCCTACCAGTCTGGTCTTTGCGCGAATTTAGGGACGATCGCCACGCTGGTTGGAAGAGAGGATGCAATATTTTCGGATGAACTGAATCACGCCTCTATCATAGACGGGGTGAGACTCACCAGGGCAAACCGCTTTGTTTACCCTCACCGAGACGCCAAAGGGTTAAGGGAAGTTCTGGAGAAAGAAGGAAAATCGGCAAGAAGGAAACTAATAATCACCGACGGCGTGTTTTCCATGGATGGTGACCTGGCTCCGCTTCCAGAACTGGTAGAGGTTGCTGAAGAGTATGAGGCAATACTTATGGTTGATGATGCACACGGAGAAGGCGTATTGGGCGACCACGGCCGTGGGCTAGTCGACCATTTTGGCCTGCAGGGCAGAGTTGACATAGAGATGGGAACCATGTCCAAAGCATTCGGGGTCGTTGGTGGGTACATAGCTGGTAGAAAGGAGCTCACAGAGTATTTGAGACAGCGAGCAAGGACACACCTCTTCTCATCGGCAGTCACGCCTCCAGATGTCGCCGCCTGCATAGCTGCAGTTAAGCTGCTTGAATCGTCAGATGAGCTGGTAAAAAAGCTCTGGGCAAACGCGCGCTATTTCAAGGAGGGAATGAAATCATTAGGCTTTGACACAGGGTATTCTGAAACACCGATAACTCCGGTCATGCTTGGTGATGCCAGTCTGGCACGCAGCTTTTCTAAGCGCCTGTTCGAGGAGAAAATATTCGCCATGGCCTTAGGCTATCCAACTGTGCCCATGGGCAAGGCCAGAATAAGGGTAATGATTTCGGCGACCCACACCCACGAGGACCTGGACTTTGCGCTCAATGTATTTGAGCGTGTGGGCAAGGAACTAAAAGTGCTGTAAGCTAAAGCAAACCAGTCCAGAAACGGTGGGTTGATACCAGGGAAGGCTATTTATGAAGTGCCCAGTGTAACAAGGATTTAAATTGTTACCTCACGGCTGAAAAGTAGGGCCGATGGTTAAACCATTGGCCTTATCCAATTTAATGAATACTAGAAGTAGGTGGAATTTGCAGGAATTTTCTGGCTTTGGAAAGGAGGACGATTATGTCTAGGACGATGGAGCCGTCTGACTACTTATTTACGGCGAGCACTGCAGTAGAGTCGTTCAGAGTCAAGTCTATTGAGGGAGCGAAGGAAAAGGGGCTGGTTACCATCAGACCGCTAATGGTTGGAGAAAAGGTGCTTGTGCTTGAGTTGTTTGAGGAGAAGGGGGTGGAGGTTCCTCCCCATAGGCATGACGACCACGAGTCCATTGTATATCTCATAAGAGGCAGATTGAAATTGAGGATTGGGGAGCAAGAATTCGTAGCCGAATCTGGATGCATTTGGCGTCACCCGGCTAAGGTTGAGCACTCAAGCGTGGCGCTGGAGGAATCCCTGATGATAGAGATTAAATCTCCCCCACGTAAGACATGGAAGTAATGGCCTTATAAGCCTGGCGAGACCCAAATTTCAGGTTTGGGGGAGAAATGCCTCTCGTCATAAGCCTCTGATTGGGCTTAATCGTCTACTTGCTTTTGACTCCTTATTTGCTAACAAACCGGCTCTTAACTAATCTGTCACAGGATGGCTAATTCCTCGGAAAGTTTATCGGTTACAAACATATGACCACCGCGGTGGGTAATCATAAAGGGTATGTTACTTTCCAAAGCTACTGTCTGTGGGGTTATCCCGCAACCCCAAAACATGGCAATCTCACCTGGCTCTTGGGGGGCAATAGGTCCAGTAGTAAACATGTCAGGGTGGCACAGGTCTTTAATCCCAATGAGAGACGGGTCTCCAATATGAACCGGTGGACCATGGGATAGCAAATGTCGAGACGATATCTGGACAACACGGACAGCATCATAGCTACTTTTCATTAACCGAGCGCTAACACACATTGGACCGTGAAACCGACCCGCCGGAACACACTGTACATTAGTAGTGTAGGCTCCAGGGAAGCGAAAACGTATCTTGGCATCTCGCAGAGCCCAGTCAAAACTGACGCTACACCCTATCACGAAGCCAACAAGGTCATCCCGCCAGTAGTCTTTGACATCAGTAGGTTCCGCGATAACCTTACCATCTTGAAAAACACGGTACCTAGGCAAGTCAGTGCGTAAGTCTGCCTCTGGTGCCACCAGCTTAGGATGAGGGTCCCCAGGCTCAGTGACATCAATCACCGGGCAGGGTCGGGGGTTGCGATGGCAAAAAAGAAAAAACTCAAAAGCATAATCCTTAGGAACAACAGCCAGGTTTGCCTGTTGGAAACCGCGGCAGGCCATGATAGTGCTCTCCGTCCACTCCCCCCGTCTGATGAGGCTGCGAAACTCCTTAGGGTTCATGGCGGCTAACTCCTCACTGCTAATACCTTTCTTGTTCATTTCTCCTCCTTAGAATTTGTTCTCACTAACACCCTGTGTTAGCAGTATCATCTATCCATGAAGACGAAGTGATTATACTACAAAGTTTGGCAAAAAGTCCAGACAATGTTGCTGGACCTCGTCTGACTTGTGCTAAAATCTTCCACAACTCTTGACACAGAACTTGACAGACCGTAATATAGTGGTAGAATGATAGGCAGATGTTCATAAGCGATGTTGCCTGCGATATGTGTGTCTGTTAGTGTTAAGTGAGAGGCATGAATGATATGATTGCGCCAGGTGATAGACAGGTGCAAGGCGAGTGATGATGGGGTGGAGTGAGGCGCCTGTAGCACGGTAGCGCAAGATGGGGAGGTGCGAAATGAATGGATAATCAGACATGGGGACAAGATAGAATATCTACAATTAATAGGAGGAAAAAATGAAAGGTAAAGTTTTGTTGGCTGTTTGTCTAGCTGTAGTGTTGGTATTGTCATTAGCAGCGGCCTGTGTGGCACCGACCCCAACCCCAACACCAACGCCAACACCAACGCCTACTCCCACGCCAACCCCAACCCCAACACCGACACCAACCGCCGCCGAACCAATTATCTGGCGCCTTAATACTAACTATGTACAGGGCGGGGTAGTGGCTGACCAAAATGAGTGGTTTGCCAAGGCCCTTGAAGAGCGCAGTGGTGGTCGCATGAAGGCCGAGATATATTATGTCGGAGCATTGGGTTACAAAAGCTTTGAGGCTCTCTCCGTTCTCAAGGAGGGGTTAGTTGAGGTAAATGAGATGGTCGGGACTTCAAGTGAGGGTGAGTGTCCCCTGGTCTCCATCCCCAATATGCCCTTCGTACACACGAGTGGGGCTGCAGAGGATTATTGGCACAGGGAAACATTCTTGCCCGTTTTCAATGAGGAACTAGAGAAAACCTGGAATTCTAGAGTACTATTCATGACCCCGGACTGGCCACCAATATACTTCTTTAGTAAATATCCTCTAATGGAGCCTGAGGACTTTGAAGGCAAGAAGATAAGAACCTGGGGCGGAATTAATGATGCTGCCCTGGCAAAAATTGGCATGACGCCGTTTGCTATTAGCACTGCCGAGATTTATACCTCGTTGCAGCGCGGTATGATTGATACCGCCATCACCAGCTATGTAAGTGCTAGCGAGTGCAAATTCTGGGAGGTTCTTGACTACGTTATCCTGCTGCCACTGTATCCCCATCGGCAGTGGTCAGCGATGAATCTTGATGCCTTCAATGCATTACCTGCAGACCTCCAGGAGGTAGTCATCACAGCCGGTCTGGACGCTACCCATTATTGGTCTTATGAGGTAAAGTTCTGGCCTCCTCGGCTGTTAAAGATGCTGACCGACGGTGGTATGGAGGTAATAGTACCCCCGGTCTCCACTGTGGAGGCGTTCACGAAGATGGTAAAGCCTCTCTATGAGGAATGGGTGGCGGACATGGATATGCCGGAAGCTACTGAGCTAATGAGGGGCCTGGGCGCCATTGACTAACCGCCAAGGTGAACAAAGAGATTGTTTACCAACCCCCTCACCCTTAATCCCCCTCCCCTATGAAGGGGAGGGGGATTAAAAAGGGTATAGCCCTTTTAATCCCCTTAATAAACAATCCAAATAAAGGGCAGGAATAAATGACAAGGGTTCTGGAGAGATTTGCCGAGATAACACACCGTACTTCGGTAGGCGCTGGCTGGATAGCTATTGTAGCTATGTGGCTCCTGACAGGGCTTATGGCTGCTGAAATTATCTCTAGAACCTTTTTCCAGATATCACTTATTATCACCCTGGAAGTATCACAGTGGCTCTTGTTAGCTCTGGTAATGATGGGGGTAGCCTGGACGCTTAAGGCGGAAGGGCATGTCAGAATCGGCTTACTCTCTACCCACCTCTCCCAGCGGAACCAGTCTTGGCTACTGGTGTGCCTTTCCGCTATAGGGGCAGCTACTTTTGCTTTTGCTGCTGTTTATGCCTGGCAGGGGATGGTGAGTAACTATGTACTGGGTGTTAGGACTGCGACCTTGATTCGCTTACCCCTGTGGTGGGGATGGACTCCCCTTTTTGTCGGTTCAGCTTTGCTCGCCTTTCAATTTGTTGGTACCCTGGTGGAGAATATCATCTCCCTGAGGTCAACACACGAACGAGGGAAAGGCTTGTCCCCGGTATGGTTTTTTGGTCTAGCGGTTATCTTGATTGGTTTAATAGGTTTCTTACTTATTTCGCCAGAAGCACCGCGGATAAGTGAATGGCTAGTCTTGGTGGTGGTGCTTATTCTTGTGTTTGGTTTTATTTTCGGTAGCACGTGGATTTTCCTATCACTGACTATAACCGGCATATTGGCGATGATCATTTTCACCCCTTACCCCATAGGGCCAATGACCGCCAAGCTATTGTTCAATTCCAACTCAAACTTCGTCCTCACTTGCCTTCCCCTCTTTATCTTTATGGGTGAGCTTCTCTTCCGCTCCGGCGCCAGCCAGCACCTTTATGGTGGCATCTCCCCCTGGGTGCAGCGTGTGCCGGGAAGACTGCTACATTCCAACATATTAGCCTGTACCGTGTTCGCCGCCGTTTCTGGTTCCAGTGCCGCTACCTGCGCTACTATTGGCACCGTGGCTGTCCCGGAACTGAAAAAGCTGGGCTACGAGGAAGGAATATCGCTTGGTTCGCTGGCCGGCGCCGGCACCCTGGGTCTACTTATCCCGCCCAGTATAGTACTGATTGTCTACGGGGCAATAACCGCTGAATCAATTGGGCAACTATTCTTGGGGGGAATAATCCCTGGCTTGATGCTTTCTGCTCTGTTTATGCTTTATATTGGATTCCAAGCCATTCGCAAGCCATCTATAGCCCCTCCCAGTAGGTCATACTCTTGGCGGGACAGGGGGATAGGCTTAGTAGAGATCATACCTGTCGCTGTTGTGATTTTGCTGGTATTAGGCTTAATCTACATGGGTATTACCACACCTACCGAAGCTGGGGCAGTCGGTGCTGTCTGCGCCTTTGTTACCGTTATACTATATAGAAATCTGAGCTGGCGAGTGATAAAAGAAGCCTCCTGGAACGCACTAAGAACCGGCTGTATGATAATGATGGTTATCGCTGGGGCTGGTCTGCTATCTTCCACCCTAGGCTACCTGTTAATCCCTCAGTGGTTAGCCGCCGTTGTTGAAGCCTCCGGGCTCGACAAATACGTGATATTGGCTATTCTTTGTCTCATCTATGTTGGCTTGGGGTGTCTTTTTGATGGTGTCTCCATGATGGTGCTGACTTTGCCTATTATCTATCCCATGGTACTGGCGATGGGTTTCAATGGTATCTGGTTTGGAGTACTATTGACAGTACTTATTGAGACGGCACAGATTACTCCCCCGGTTGGTTTTAACCTCTATGTTCTCCAGACTATCTCCGGGCGAAGTATAGGGATGATTGTGAGGAATACCATTCCATTTTTCCTCTGCTTGCTTCTTGGCGTAGTAATACTAATCATATTTCCTGACCTAGCTTTAATCTTGCCTAATGCGATGATAGCGGCTCGCTGAGACCCCTAGCTACCACCCTGGCATATATCTCCGCATCGTTGAACACACAGCGTGAAACAGTGCCGGCTCTCAGTGAATTCCAAACGACTTCTCTTTTTATCAAACTATGCTTAGGGGGATATATAAGGTAGGGGTTATAATTAACAAACACCCTGAGATTGCCCATCCTGAAAAAAACCGTGGTAGAAGGAACACCATCCATACGAAGCCGATAGGACTCATCACCAATCCCCGGGTCTTCTACCACGATATGCTCACTGAGACTCTCCACCAGACATCTGGTAAGAAACAGTGACCGGCATTGCCAAAAGCTGATGGTGGCTTCTTCCACTGTCGGAAAGAGGGCATAATAGATTTCTACAATAATTTCATTGCCGTTCAGTATTAAAGTTCGCCCTTCCTCGCTGCTTACTCCCATATAGAACTCACCGTGATAGATTGGTCTTCCCTCCATATTTTCCCATAATGACTGATACCAAGGAAACTCCACAAGCGGGATGTCAAGAAGAGTTTCAAAAAATACCTGTGTCGTAAAAGTATAATCCGCTGACTCAGCGTTATTGCCCAAATTATCTTTCGACCTAACCCGGAAGTGATAAGTGGTATTTGGTTGAAGGGCGTTTAGGCTAACACTATGGCTAGTAACCAAGTGGTCATTTAATGAAGTGCTTGAGCCATAATCAGTGGTCTTGCCATACTCTACTTGACTATTAGCCGGCTCGCTTGTCTTCCAAGATATAAGGGTCGAAGCATTAGTAACACCTGAAACTAACACATCCGAGATTAGGGGCAGTGTGTTCTCTGGTGTAGAAGGTGGTGATGCTTGAGCACATGCTCCGAGAACAAGCAACGGTGCTATAAGTAAAACTCCTATAATCTGTGTCTTACGCACTTGAGAAGCCTTTCTCTCTTATCTTGAGGTCTTCTACTGACCATATGAAGATTGTAACCCTATCTTCTATTATAACCTTCCCCTTTTGAGATTTGCTAATACACAGTATCCAATTTCTCTACGACTATTATACACCAGGAAGCCCTACCACTCCACCCCGCCCACAAAGAGGGGGATGTAGTGCTTCTTGGCCATAGTGCTACAGCGAAACCTGAATTGACTGTCTCTATCAGGTACAGAGTTAAGTCCATCAAGCTCTGACGTCCCATATCGGGGGTGGGCAAGTGACCGAGCGGGCACGGGGTTGACATCTGATGACGCTTTACCTTAATATCAGAGCGCATTTACAATTCGGCAGTTTTATTCTTAGGAGGTGAGCGATGTTTTTTTCCTTTCCACAGGATTTTAAAGAGAAGCAATTCAAACCTGGGGCAATGAATCACTTTTTTTGGGGCGACACGGTTCTGATGTCTCGGGTCACCCTAGAGCCGAACAGGGACTTCGGCCTCGCTATTCATCCGTATGAACAAGTTAGCATGCTTCTGGAGGGGGAGATGGAATTGGAGGTAGGTGATGAGGTGAGGCGGCTACAGAAGGGTGATGGCGTTGTCATCCCACCCAATACAAAACACCGCGGCAGGACCTTTGCCACCCCAGCCATCCTCCTTGAATGCTTTGGTCCAGCCTGCAAGGAGGACTTCCTGACCTAGGGGACAAGAGGGCTAGGCTACGAGGTTCAGTTCCAAGACAACGGCAACCTTTTCCCAGACTGGGTTTTTACCAATTAGATGGCATAAGCTCTACTCTGCACACGCATTTTACCGCCTCTTGTCATTCTACCCTTGGTAAGGGAGGCTCCTTCTCATGCCAATCCGTATTTGCCTCATATGCATGAGCTACTTGGAGAATAGTCGCCTCAGCAAAAGGTTTTCCAGCAATCTGGAGGCCAATAGGTAAGCCTTCTTGTGAGAAACCACAAGGAAGAGTAATTACTGGCAAACCAATGAGATTGTAGAGCCGGGTTAACCTCGTGAGAGCCGGTACTACTGGCATGCTTACCCCATCTATAGACACACTAGTCGCATCTCTCCTTGGTGCGGTAATTGGCAGAGTTGGCGTGACCAAGACATCCACCTTCTTGAAAGTCTCCCGGAAACTTTCCTGGAGATAACGCCGTACGCGCTGAGCCTTGATATAAGCAGTGGCAGGAAATAAAACCCCTAAGTCCAGACGCCCTCGGATATCTGCCCCAAGCTCTGGTCTTGTGTGATAAAACTCCTCCAAAGAGCTTGCCGACTCTGCAGAAAGGGTAATAAGGGCGGCTGCAGCCCCCTCCTCCAGATGAGGAATTGAAATCTCCTCCACTTGGGCGCCTAATTCTACCAGGGTTTTTACTGCTTCATCTACTTTGGCTCGCACCTCTCTATCCAATATCTCAAAATAATAGTTAAGCAATAATCCAATACGCACCCCCCTTATTTCACCTGTCAGTGAAGTAGCGTAATCCGGAACTTCCTCCGAGGCGGATGTTATATCACAGGGGTCATTTCCAGCAATAGCCTTCAGCACATAAGCTGCATCTCTCACCCTTTTGGCAAAAATTCCTACATGGTCCATAGACCAGCAGAGAGGATAAACACCATACACACTAATTCTTCCATAGGTGGGCTTAAGGCCTACTACCCCGCAACAAGCAGCTGGTATCCGCACCGACCCTCCTGTATCAGTACCTAGGGTGAATAGAGCCATAGAGGCGGCTACAGATGCGGCTGACCCCCCACTAGAACCGCCAGACATGTGGTCTTGGTTCCATGGATTTCGAACATCACCGTAATGGGGGTTTAATGAGGTGGGACCAAAGGCAAACTCATGCATATTAAGCTTACCTAAATTAATAGCACCAGCCTCGAGCAGCTTCTGAGCTACTGCCGCATTCTTATCTGGAATAAAATCAGCCAGGATTTTAGAGCCACAAGTGGTACGGACTCCACGGGTGAAGAACAGGTCCTTAAGGGCAAACGGTATCCCATGAAGAGGCCCCCGATACTGGCCGGCTCTAAGCTCCTCCTCCGCCCTATGAGCAGACTCCAGAGCCTCGTCCCTTAAAATGGTGATAAAGGCATTGATTTCCTTATTTAGTCGCTCACTTCGGTTTAAGAAGGCTTGAACCAACTCGGTTAGGGAAATCTCCCCCTCCTTAATCTTTTCTTTCAGGTTTGAAATAGTGACAGAGGTAATATTCATATCTGATGTTTCCATAACTTACTCCTTTATTACCTTAAAGGTGAGCCCCGGTCTTACTTCCGAAGGGTCAAGATATCCAATAGAGTCAAGACGAGCTCTAATTGCATTCATATCCTTCACCAATACGTGCTTCTCCTCTCGCTTGTAAGGGAAGTAGCGGAACTCAATACATATGCATCCGGAGGGAGCTTCAAATGGGCCGTGAATCAGTCCTGGAGGTCGGCACGCATAATAGCCCTCTCCAAAAACCTGTTTCTTACCTGTATCGATTAATTCACCCTGAATAATGTAAACTTCCTCCCAGAAATCATGTTTTAGAATTCCGCTAATCCTAGCTCCTGGCTCTATTTTTATCATTCGTGTAAGTGAGCCAGTTTCTTCATCAAGGCTAAGAATCTTCTCATAACAACCACTTGAGTATCCAGGGGTCTCAACAGGTTTCCATTCAATAGAGGCGTGATTAAAGAACTCAAGTTCAGGTTTTGCCATTATACTCCTTTCTATTTAAAACTGGATAAGCACAGTTCTATATTACCTTTACGGTCGTTTGCCGTCCGCATAGGTACACCAACAATAGTAACCTTTTCCCTTGGTTTGTCAATAGGCCAGCAGTTACTCTTACAACAAGGATTGACTGTCATGAATCAAGGTGATAGGATACAGCGAGAGGAGTATGGAACGGTGTCAAACGGCGGCTATTTCACGTTGGAAAAAGGATGGTCCTATATAGAAAACAAGAGGGCGGGACAGGCTGAAGGCACACCCCCTGATTATTTGACAGCTGAGGTGGCCAATACGGTAAGGAGATTCCACCAGGGAATAAAGGGTTATAAAACCACCCCCCTTGTTACACTTGAACAGTTCGCTAAAGAATTAAATATCGGTGGTATATACGTAAAAGATTTGTCAAGTGTTCTCGGCCTCGACTCATTTAAGGTTCTGGGTGCTTCTTACGCCGTCTTTAGACTGCTTTGCAAGACGTTGAGCCTAAACGAAGAGACAGCGTCTTTTGCAGATTTAAGGAGCATCCCGAAAGATAAATTTACCTTCGTTACAGCAACGGATGGCAATTTCGGGAAAGCCGTTGCTTGGGTAGCTCACCAGTTGAGGCAAAAGACAATCGTATATGTCCCACATAACATGATTATGCGCAGAAGAAATGCCATTGAGACGTTTGGAGCAAAGGTTTTGGAACCGAAAGGTGAGGATAAGAGCTTCGACGGGGCAATGCATGAGTTGTCATCATACCTTGGTAAAGACAGCTACTTGGTCGTCTCTGATACGTCTTGGGAGGGTTATGCAGAGATTCCTAGGAATGTTATGCAGGGATACCTAACTATGTGTGACGAAGCAGCTGAGCAGTTGAGTAGCTTGGGGTTAAGAAAGCCTTCTCACATATTCGTCCAAGCGGGGTGTGGAGGGTTGGCTGCCTCTATTGTGGGATATTACAACTCGCTTTTCGGCAATGACAGACCGATATCCATAATTGTTGAACCAACCACAGCCGCATGCCTTCTACAGTCAGCAAGGAATGGCAAATGGGCTAAAGTTAAACTCGGGGACACAATTATGGCTGGGCTCTCCTGTGGGGAACCAAGCATTCTCGCCTGGCCTGTCCTACACAATTACGCGCACCACTTTGTCGCCATGCCGGATGATGTTGCTTTATACGGAATGAGAGTACTAGCCGACCCTAAACCACCGGATAAAGCGATTATCTCCGGAGAGACAGGCGCTGCTGGTATGGGCTGCCTTACTCATATATTGAAGGCGAATCCAGATTTTGCCAAGAAATTGGGTATAACTAGGAGTTCAACCATTCTCTTATTCAACACTGAGGGTGAGACGGGAGAATAAGTGCGAAATTAAGCTATACTAGAAAAAAAGGAGGAAAGGATGACAGACGAAATTTTTGAAGCTTCTCTTACGGATGAAGTGCTATCGCTAATGAGGGAATCTTCGGTAGTGACTGGGCCAGAGGCTTCTGCATATGGCGTATATGGTGAGAGTATTGTCAGGATGAAAGCACCGCGATTTGACCTCGACAGGGTATGGAAGTTGATGGACGGTCTTATAGACGTTCATTGCCATACCGGGCCGGCGGCAACCACACACCGACTGTATGATGTGTTGGACATGGCCAAACAAGCATCTGAGGTCGGCCAGCGGGCGCTAGTTTCCAAGGCACATAACGTACCTACCACCCGCGACGCAATAATTGCTCAGAAATGCCATAACGAATGGGCAGCGGCAAATAATAAGAAGAGGGTAGACCTCTTTGGCGGTGTGGTTTTGAATTATGCAGTCGGTGGGCTAAATCCGGATGCCGTGGTTTCTGCCTACAGGCTTGGGGGTAAGTATGTTTGGTTGCCAAACCTGGATGCAGCCCATCATCGTAGAGTTGTGGGTGCGGAGGGTGGAATTGAGCTGCTCGACGAGAAAGGCAAGGTCGTTCCCGAGTTGAAGGAAATCCTGTCCTTAATTGCTGAAGGGGATATGACACTGGGGGTGGGCCATAATAGTACCAAAGAACGATTCGCCGTAGTTGACGAGGCAGTAAAGATGGGAGTAAAGAGAATTGAGGTCAACCACGTAAACTTTCCACTTACTAAGATGACACCTGAGCAGGCGAAGACCATTGCCAGCAAAGGGGCTCTGGTTGGTATATATGTCATGGAGTTCAAGCCGCCGCTTTTCTATTTGGAAGAAGCTCTGGACATTATTAGGGTAGTAGGGCCCGAGCATATAGTGATCGCTTCAGACTGCGGGCATTTTCAGATGCCACCTCCGGTTCAGAGTCTGAGATTGATGATAACGGAATTGCTTTTAGCTGGTGTACCTGATAAAGATGTTGAGAAAATGGTTAAGACTAACCCAGCGACACTGGTGTACTAGTCTAAAGGAGATATTGTTGCTGAAAGGCATTGCGGTGGGTCTTCACGGAGTCGCTAGCGTTGAGGCAAAATGACCAAGGATTATCCTGGAGGACACTTTATAAAGTGTCCTCGCCTTTCTTTAGAAGGCATCAACCCGAAGGTAGAGACGGCGCTTTGTGGCCTTTGTTAAGGTCAGAATGAGGGCTGAAGGCATCGCCTGGATACAAGGAGGAGAGCAAATGACCAAGACACTCAAGGAAATTAGAGAATTTATGGAAAGAATGGGAATTCCCGGGAGAGACCTTTGGGACCTTCCATCTTCAACGAAAACCTTTCCCGATGGTGCACACTGGAGAATAGAAATTGCCGGTGTCGAACGCGCCTCAACTATGGAGGCCATGATTGATGAAGCTAGGAAGAGAAACATAAACATTCATAGAGTTATCGCCACTGTGGGTGGGTCAACGTATTGTGACTTTGAAGAATTAAAAGCAATGGCTCAGATGGCGCGGGACGAAAAGATAGAAGTCGTAATGACGGTTGGTCACCGTAAGGCATGGGACGTAGGCTCAAAAGAGATGTCTACACACGAAGGCAGTATGCAGGGATTCAGATTGAGGGGGTCCGACAACATCTCTTACCACATCGCTGACATGATGAGAAACATTGAAGCTGGTTTTAGAGGCTTTCTGGTTTACGATGAAGGCGTGCTTTCCATTGTAAATCAAATGCGGAAAGAGGGTTTTATACCCAAGGAAACGATTTTTAAATTCTCTGTTTTTGGGGGATATTGCAGTCCTGCTGGAGCCCGAGTCATTGAGGCGATGGGAGCCAATACAATGAATCCTTTATCGGATGTTTCCCTCCCAATTCTGGCAGCCATCCGAAAGGCGGTTAACATACCCTTGGATATTTATATGATTATTGTTGACTCCTTTGGAGGCATGTTCAGAGCCTACGAGGCTCCAGAGATTGCCAGGGTCGCCTCACCCTGTTACTTTAAGTTCGAACCGGGAACATCTGAGGCTGACATTTATAAGCCATGGGTTACAGAGAGCTGGCATCAAGGATTTATCCGCCAGAAAGTTAAGATGGCATCCATCGTTAAAGAAATTGTAGCTAGACACGCACCCCAGTTAAAACTATCCGGCAAAGGGCCGTCTGATTTAGTTCTTACCGAACCTCAATAAACGCAAACTAATAGGAGAAGATAAGCATGAGTAGTTTTTGGGAAGCAACAAAAACCCGCCTGCAGAGGGCAGAGGAGTTAGTGGGTCTTGAACCTGAAATGGTTGAACTCCTAAGTAAACCAATGCGAGTGTTGGAGTTCCAAATCCCTTTAAGAATGGACAATGGCAAAGTGCAAATCTTTACCGCCTATAGGGTCTGTCATAATGATGCTCTAGGACCAACCAAAGATGGAACGAGAATTACACCCGACCTGACTCTGGACGAGGTTAAGGCGTTGGCACTGATTATGACCATAAAGCATGCCGTAGTTGATATACCTGCCGGTGGGGGTAAGGGAGGAATCGCGGCTGACGCCATGAAGCTAAGTGAGCGGGAGTTGGAGCGGCTTTGTCGAGCCTACATACGTCGTCTGAGTCCCAAGGGTGCCTGGGTTGACATTCCTGGTGCTGATATCGGTACGAGCTACAAAACTCAAGCCTGGATGCTCGACGAATACGAACAAATAATGGGTTTCCATAGCCCGGCAGCCATTAACGATAAGCCAGCCATTGTTGGCGGGTCTCTTGGTGGTGAGGAAGCTACTGGTCGTGGTCTCTTCTATATTGCACTGGCAGTCAGCAAAAGTAAAGCTCTTATCCCCCAATCGTGCCGAGTAGTCATACAGGGTTTTGGGACTGTGGGTAGCAATGTGGCTAAGCTCCTCAGTAATGAAGGATTCAAGATCATCGCCGTAGGTGATATACGGGGCGCGATTTCTGATTCATCAGGTCTAGATATCCCAGCGCTGGTAAATCAAGTTGAGCAGACGGGTTCAATCATAGATTCCCCTGGAGCCAGGGCCATAAGCAACCAAGAACTACTAGAGACAGATTGTGAGATTCTGATTCCCGCCGCTGTTGAGAACGTGATTAACGAAGAAAACGCAAGTAGAGTCAAAGCGGAGATAATCATAGAGGGAGCTAATGGACCGCTAACCCCATCTGCCGACAAGCTCCTTTCCGACAAGGGAATCACCATCATACCCGATATCGTAGCCAATTCGGGTGGTATTATTGTTTGTCAATTTGAACGTACGCAGGGGCTTTACGATATGTACTGGGATATAGATACCATACACGAGCGTCTTAAAACGAGGATATTAAAGGCTTACAAGGAAACCGTCAACACAGCCAGCGAAATGGGTATTTCCCTGAGAGAGGCTGCTTGGGTGAATGCGTTGCGCAAGGTAGGTCAAGCCATCCGTATGCGGGGATGGGTATGAATGTAGCATAGTTGTTCCATGACTATGCCAGCGCTTGACTTTAAGTTTGGTCAATAAAGAAGGGCTTTCATTTGTAGCTTTGTCAAAGAAGTAAAGGTCACTGGTGATGAAGTGTCATTGACCTACACTATGCCACTCCCACCCGAAGGAATATCAGAAGATAGGGTGGGAGTTCCGTCTACCGTACACTATGGTGTGCCATTCTGGGCTCGAACCAGAGACCTCAGTCTTATCAGGACTGACTGTTTGTTGGACTGAATAAGACTGAGGAGGCCCACAATGTCCGTCCAACTACAAGAGGTAGTGGCGAGGACCCTCGCCCCTTACCGATTAAGGGAAACCCTTACCCCTGACAAACACCTAGAACCCCTATTGTACCAAATACTTGCCGAAGTATTACTGAAGTACCAGTCCCAGCAGCCATTCAATGAGCAGTTGAACATTTGCCCCAGAGTGCCGTTGGTCTACAATAGAGATAACGGCGACGCTGCCGAGAGACATTCCCCATCTCGCCCAACCATCCCCAACAACGCTAACAAGACCAAGGAACTCTCCTCAACAGGCCCCATCAATGCTACCGGAATATGCGGTGAAGGTGGAGATATGCTAAGGCAGCTCATTTACAACGACCTTATTGCCCGGGGCAAGACTGAAGCAGTAGCTAAAGAGTGGGGAGCAGTAGCCGCCGAATTTGAGCGGGTATGCGGCCAGAAAGAGAGCTACACCAGGGCGGATATTACTGCCTTCCTTGCCCACCTGAGAAAAAGAGGGCTCATCCAGAACACCATCGACAAAGACCTGAAAGCGATAAGGCTGCTCGCCCAAATCCAAGGCTGGCAGTTCCCCAAGCTCTCCATGAGACGAGTGAGCCCGGATGAGATTCGGCGCACCATTCTAAGCAAGGACACAATCGGTAGCATGATAACCCTGGGGAGGCAGGGGCTCCTTAGCAATACCGAGCTCTGCTACCTGGCACTGGCCACGACCTACGGACTGAGGCGGGTGGAGATGGCGAGACTGAACCCATCCAGCTTCCCCAATGAGCACCACCTGATGGTGGACACCGCCAAGGGTGGCAGCAGAACCACTCACCTGATTCCACCTCAAATAGCTCCTTATTTAGCCTATTTCAGGCATTATGAGGCAGATAGCTTAACCCATATGTTTCACCGCATCGCTCGAAAATCGGGGCTTTCAACTGAGGCAGGCTACGGGTGGCATAGTATCCGCCGCTCGCTGGCCACCGAGCTGATCCTCTCCGAGGCTAGTACCCTAAATGTGCTCCGCTTTATGAGGTGGTCTGAGGCCTCAACCCGCGGTGAGTTTGGCATGCTCCCAATCTACGCCAAAAAGGACCAGGAGAGAATAGATAGCGAGATATTCAAAATCCATCCATTCCTTCCTTTCTGGGGGGAAACAACGAATTAAAGGGGGTTTAGATGGTTACAGAAGCTCAGATTCAGGGACTAGGTGAGTTTTCCCGCTGGGGGTTTACACTGGAGCATGACGGTGCCATGGCTGTGTTCCTTCTCCACGAGGGAGAGCTGGTGGCCCGGTTCAGTCAGACGGGAGCCACAGAAGAGAGCCTACAGGAAGAGTGTGCAAGGCACCTGGTTTGAAGGGGTACTATGCCCACAAATTAGATAGCTAAAGCAGAAGGAGCCGGAGGATTAACCTCCGGCTCCTTTTTTGTTCTCAATCACACTAAATAAGCATTTGTGTAATAGTGAGCGAAAGGCAAAAAAGAAGGCGGGATGCCACTTGCCCGATTACAGCTGAGGCACCTCACGGGAGGGGGGAGGGACATTTAAGCCATTGGGGGAAAACTTTAAAACCCATGGCACCCCAGTTTCCCCTGGCAGAGCCCGCCTACTCTAGTTTCCTTTCCCTGTTGACAAGGGGCAGGTTCTTGAAGCTAACTAAGTCTTCTTACTTCATGAGGGTCTCCATTGAACCATCTTTCTTAACAGTCCTGATTGACTAAGCCAGACAATTGCAGCTAAAACAAGAGCAACGATCTCAATTGAAACAAAAGTAATGGTCTCAGGCACCAGTAGCCCGTAAACTAATCCAGCGCCCGCAGCCATCAGAATTATACGCTCCCAATGGGAAAGACGTCTAAACAGCCAGTTCTGGAAAACAAAGGAGAAACATAGAATCGATAGAAAAACAATAGTAAACGTCCAGAGTATAGCCAAGGGTTTACAGCCGATAATAAGGAGTGCCGGTATATAAACAAAGTAAAAAGGAATGAAAAACTTCATCCACCCGATTCTCACCGAGGTAAATGCAGTCCTCATCGGGTCGGCACCGGCGATGCCAGCACCAGCATAGGATGCCACAGCCACCGGTGGGGTGATATCGGCGAGGAGGGCATTGTAGAAGACAAAAAGATGGGCTGCTAGCAACGGTACCCCCAAACTAAGAAGAGCCGGGGCTGCCAGCACCGCAGCGATAATATAGGCAGCAGTAGTAGGCACCCCCATCCCCAAAATGTAGCAAGCAATCATGGTAAGTATGAGCGTCAAAATCACACTCCCGGCACCAAATTCCAGAATAATGCCGGTGAATCTAAGCCCTAGACCGGTAAGGGTTACTACACCAATGATTATCCCAGCAGTAGCGCAGGCAGCAACCACGATTAACGCCCCTTTTGCTCCCATCTCTAAAGCCTTAAGAAACTCTTTCGGGGTCATTCTTGTCCCTTTTCTTAGGGAGCTGACAACCACCGAAGCGACGATAGACCAGAAGGCGGCATACATCGGAGACATCCTCATAACGGCAAGCAAAAAGATTAGAACCAGCAGGGGAACAATTAGGTGTCCACCATCTATAAACACCCTTTTCAAACTTGGTACTTCCTCTTTACTTAGTCCCTTAAGTCCGGTTTTCAATGCTTCAAGATGAACTGAAATTTGAAGCGTAGCGAAGTATAGTATAGCCGGCAGCAATGCCGCCAGAATTATAGTGATATAAGGTATTCCGGTTAGTTCTGACATAATAAAGGCAGCGGCACCCATAATCGGTGGCATAATCTGCCCCCCTGATGAGGCTACTGCTTCTACGGCACCAGCAAAATGGGGTTTATAGCCGGTTTTTTTCATCAAAGGAATAGTGTAGGAACCAGTGGCGGATACATTGGCTACGGAGCTGCCCGAGACTGTCCCAAAAAGAGCACTGGCCAAAATAGCAATTTTTGCCGGTCCACCCCTCGCCCTCCCCGCCAGGCTATTGGCAACACCCATAAAGAAGTCCCCGGTTTTTGTTACCTGAAGAAAGGAGCCGAAGATAATAAACAGGATGACAAAGCTTGCCGAAACACCAAGAGGGACACCATATATGCCTTCCATATAAAGGTAGAGGTGGTCTATTATCCGTGACACGGTATAACCCTTGTGTGCCAGGAGTCCGGGCATATAGTTTCCAAAATAAGCATACAGCAGAAAGGCTATGGCAATTATTACCATGGGTAATCCAACTACTCGTCGTGTCATTTCAAGAAGGAGGATTATACAAATAACCCCCATCACTAAATCCACCGTTGAGGGCAAGGCAAAACGGGCTATTATGTCATCCATAAATACCAAAACATAGCCATTGACAACTATGGCTAAGGCAGCCAGCAAAAAATCTATAATCCCTATCTTTCTTTTTTTGACTACCGGGAAAATGAGGAAGGCTATCGCCATACCCAAGCCAAGATGGATGAGCCGTAGAGACCAGGGGTCAAGGGGAGCAAGTGGCTGCCTAAGGTGAATGAGAGATAGGCCGATAGCCAGGACAGTGGCTATTATGGCAGCAGCTCTGGCTAGCACTAGTCTTCTCCTCTTAGTATGAGATATACCCTGGGGATTTTCCTTATTTCAAATTTCAAACGCCCACTTTCTGGAGCAATCTCCCACAGCTTTATCACTCTATCATTTATGACCAACTTCTGCTCGGCTATGCTACTAACCCTGAGATAAAATGGAGACGCTTCCCTATTTATGTTCCTTACCACAGTCCACTGCCCCTCATACACAAGCTCCCCCTCGCTTTCACCCATCCCGGCACCCAGCATGATAAATCCCTCCTCTGAAAGGAGAAGGTTATATTTATCATCCACCACGAAGACCTCATGAACTGGTAACATGTCTTTAGAATGAATATATTGTATAGTAAATTGGCTCCCCTTAGAAACTGGTATTACGATCACCGCCTCTTGCCTGTCGCCACTAAGATTCATAACCATCAAAGTGGGCATAGGAAAAAAGAAATATAGACATAAGGCGGCTAAAAGTGACACTACTGCAAGTAAGACAAGGACATGTCTCTTCTGTTGACGAAATGGTACTGCTATCATTATTTCCTCTGTGTGTTTTGGCTAAGCTAGCCGGTAACATCAAAGGGGAGCAGTATGCTCCCCTTTGAAAATATCCCCTTTTCCCGGCTCCTTCAAACTACTTCAATGCCCCTACATCCTTGTAGAATTGCTCGGCTCCGGGGTGAAGAGGAATAGCAACTTTTGGAGCATCGGCTAACGTTATCTGTTTGGCAGCAACGTGGATCGTCCTCAAGTAGTCAATATGCTCAAAGATTGCTTTGGTGATTTCATAGGCAGCTCTATATTGCATATCAGGGTGGGTAACCATGGCAGCGGCTAAGTAGAGACTCGGCACAGGCTCGTCAACCCCCCGATATAACCCTTTGGCTAGATCTCCGGCAGTATAGTAGGGGAAGGCTGCCACTACCTTTTCCTGCTCCTCCGGACTAAGAGGGATAATCCTTATGTCGTGAGTGGTGGAAATGTCAATAATCGAACTTGTCGGCGGGCCAGCAACCCAAAAGCCAACATCTATCGTCCTGTCTTTCAACGCGGTTACATTTTCGGCAA
>JAUVZE010000067.1 GCA_030602665.1 Dehalococcoidia bacterium | reverse complement strand
TTTTCATTATTGCCATCGGCAGTCTGTACTGGCTCTATCTACAGGAGAGGCCGAAGCAGGAGGAGTTAAATGCGCAGCTGTCTGCGGTTCAAGCCAAGCTGCCCAATCTGGCTGAGCAAAGAGCAAGTTTGGAAAGCACTCTGACTGAGCTAGAAGACAAACTGGCGCAAGCCACATCACAGCTAAAGACGGCTAAAGCTGCCTTCCCTGCCTTAGTGGAAAGCATTGAGGTGGATGAGCTATTATTTGGGATGGCTGATGATTGGGGCCTAGAGATAACCAGTCTTACCGCGACAGAGCCGCGTGACCAGCAGGTTAAGGTGGAGGTGGAGGATGAGGATATAGAGGTGGAGGATATTACCTACCTAGTTACCTACTTTACTGTAGATGTGGACGGTGAGGTGACCGATATTCTTGACTTCATTCACACTATCGTCACCCACAGGGATTTTGATACGGCGACTGTAGAACTGGTAAATATAGTAATTCCTGACCCCATAAGTGAAGAAGAGAAAGAGGGATTAACCGAAGAGCAGATAGAAGAAAGGGAAGAGATGGAGAAGCCATCAGCAACCATCAGGCTGATTATCTATAGTTATCAAGGAGAATAAGCATGGCTGGAAAAGCGGTTACTCTATTTATTGACGATACTGAAATCAGGCTGCTAGTGGCCAAAGGCAAGCGGGTGCAAAAATGGGCACGCCTACCGCTGGAGCCGGGTTTGGTCAGGGACGGAGTCATCCGTGATGAAGCCCAGGTAGTGGACAGGCTTAGGGAGCTATTTAAGGTGGCCAAGGTAACGGTAAATAAGGTCATTGCTGGTTTAAGTGGGCTCAATTCCCTATATCGTTTGATTACCCTGCCGGAACTACCTGAAGCGGTACGGGATGAGGCAGTAAGGCATGAGGCAAGACGAGTGATACCAGTATCTTTAGACCAGGTCTACCTTGCATACCAGCCTCTGCCTGGCCCGAAGGGAGAAACACGTCTTTTCCTGGCTGCTTTCCCCCGAAATGCAGCCGATGCCCTAATCAGGACACTGCGCCAGGTAGGTGTTGACCCGTACCTCATAGACTTGGCGCCTCTAGCCCTGTGCCGGAATGCAAATGAGCCCAGAGCCATAATTGTTAACGCCTGGTCAACTAACCTTGATATTGTGGTCATGGCGGACAGGGTGCCTCAGGTAATCCGCAGCCTGTCTCTACCCAGTGAGGCAACATCACTATCAGAAATACTACCAGCTATCACTGAAGAGCTTGATAGAACTATTACCTTCTATAATTCCAGCCACAAGGAAAATCCTCTGGATTCAACGGTACCCATATTTGTTAGCGGTGACCTGGCTGAGTCGCCAGAGAGCTGGCAATCGCTAGCTGGCAAGTCAGGCTGCTCAGTTTCAATCCTGCCCTCGCCTATGGAGTTCTCCGAGGGCTTTAACCCAAACCAGTTTATGGTCAATATCGGGCTGGCACTCAAGGAGCTACTGCTGGAAAAGGGAGAGGCAAACTTTTCATTAGTGAACCTTAACGCCCTGCCTCAGGTTTACCTGCCTAAGGCTCGACCGGTGGCAGGAATCCTTATCCCAATTGCTATCGCCATTGTTGGCATTGGCGCACTTTTTTACACTGTACCCCTTCTCCAGAACAGTATGGCTGAGACTGATGCCTTACGTGCTCAACTGCCACCTGCCCAGCGCCTGGTTGCGGAACACCAAAAGGCAATAATCACACTGCAGGAACAGGTTGCACAGGCAGAACCTCAGATTAAGCCAGTGGAAGCCACTGCCGGTGTTTTTGAGGCTACCTTTACCAATTTGGGAGAGGTGCGTGCCCAGGTTGACGGGGACTTAAGCCAGATTGCCAGCCTGGTACCAGCGGATATTGCTCTGCTCTACGGTGGTGATACAGTCACTATAGATGTTGGACTCCTAGACCAGGCTGAGATTACTCATAGTGTTGGGCAAGTAACGGTAATAGGTAGGGATTCAGATGAGGCTGCGATTTTTAGGTATGCCAGAGCCTTAAGAAGTAGCGGCCGATTCTCCATGGTTATTATCTCATCTATAGAGGCTTATGAAGAAATTATAGAGGAAGAGGAAGATGATGATGAGGAAGAGATTAAAAGGGGATTTAACTTTACGTTTATCCTTAAATAAGGGGGATGGAGGGAGGATGAAATGGATATTGTTGCGTTATTGCATACAGCTAAATTAAGCAATGCCTCTGACTTGCACCTGGTTGTTTCTAGCCCGCCATTACTACGGGTCAATGGCTCCCTGGAGATGGTAAATGGTACCGTACCGTTAACTCCTACTGAGATAAGCCAGGCTTTTCTCCAGATAACCACGCCCGAGGAACGGGAGAGTTTTACCCGGCATCTAGAGCTAGATTTTGCCTATAGCCTATCTGATGGCACTCGTCTGCGGTGCAATGCTGCTCAGCAACGCGGGGCCATCAGCCTTGCCCTGCGCCTGTTGCCACCAAAAATCCCGTCCATAGATGAGCTAGAACTACCCCAAATCTGCAAGGAGCTTGCCCTGAAGCCAAGGGGGCTGGTAGTAGTTACCGGACCTACTGGCAGCGGCAAGACTACTACTCAGTCAGCTATGATTCAACACTTGAATGCTAACCGAAGTTGCCATATAGTTACCATTGAAGACCCGATTGAATATATCTTTCCCAGCCTCAACTGTGCTATAACCCAGCGGCAGTTAGGCACTGATACACTGTCCTTTGCCCATGCACTGAAGCATGTCTTGAGGCAGGACCCGGATGTGATTCTGGTGGGTGAGATGCGGGATTTAGAGACGGCATCGGCGGTGCTATCTGTAGCCGAGACCGGGCACTTGATATTAACTACCGGTCATGCCCCCAGCGCTTATCAGGCGATAGAGAGGGTGATAGACTTGTTCCCGCCCCATGAACGCTTCCTGTCCCAGACGCGGTTGGCTTCTCTGCTGGTTGGTGTGCTGTGTCAAACACTGGTGCCTAGAGCTGACCGCCCGGGAAGGATTGCTGCCGTAGAGATTATGCTGGCTAATTCACCAGTAAGGAACCTCATTCGTGAGGGCAAAATCTATCAGCTACCCAACGTAATTCGTACTCATCGGGAGATAGGCATGATTTCTCTGGACGAGGCACTGGTTGACCTCTATCTTAGACAAATTATCAACGGCGAAACCCTGCTTGCCTACTGTAATGACCGCCAGGAAGTAGAGAAGCTCATCGGCAGGGTAGAAGTGAAAGTGTAAAAGTCAAATAATCCCTTATACCCGAGTGTCGCAGCTATTTTCCCCTGCCCAAGAATATTATTCATTGACCTCACCCCCTTTTGTTCTCATTTAGTAACCCTATCCCCCTTTGTCCCCCTTCCCCTTAATAAGGGGAAGGGGGATTGGTTATATAAGAGAGGCTTCGCCTCTCTTTGACTCTCCCTTAGTATTTCCCCTCCAACGGAGAAGAGGAATATTAAAAAGAAAGGCTTCGCCCCTCTTAGACACCCAGTTAGTTTAACCTCCTTAAAAGGGGGGGAATAACAAAAGAGGGGCCAACGCCCCTCTTAAACTCCCTGATAACCCCTTTTGAATCAGCATTAGCCCCTCTAAACTATCCGCTAGCCCCTCTTAAACTCCCCTATACCACCAATTGAAGCTGGTGGCACTCTTATATCAGTAAAGCCCCGGTTACGCTACTCCAGTGATTTATAACCCAGATAAGCATTTCTTCAAGAGGGAATAGTTATTGAAGAGCAAAACCGTGTTAGGCTACCCTTAATAAACTCCCCTGATAAGTATTTCTTCAAAAGCAGGGAGAAAACCCCTCTTAAACACCCTGGGGTGGAGGCCATTGAGCAGGGGAAGTTTGAAGGGGCGAAGCCCCTTCAAAAACCTACACCTCCCCCTCTCCTTCAAAGGAGAGGGGGATTAAGGGGGTGAGGTTGAGAAACAAAAATAGAAAAGCTTACCGGCGAGCTGGAAACCAGTTCATCCGCCAGTAAGCTCTCTATTTTAACTTGGTTTAATTAAAGCTTCAGGCTATTAGGCCGGGGTACCTTTTATCCACTGATCCTTGTCGGAGTCCCACACAATGCCGGTCCAAGTTCCGGGGGTGGCACTAGCTATCTGCCCAGAGGCAAGGTCAAATGTATAGACTCCTTGGATAGTGCCACTGATATAGTCAGTACCTAAGTCAGCCGAAGTCGTAGGCCAGGTTGCGTCGTGGTCAGCGTAATAGGCCAAGGCCGCCGTTTCCACATTGGCTGCCTCGGTATTCGCAGCAGCTACTGTCCCAGTGCCCAAGAAGGCGGCCAAGTTAGGCACAATTACGACTGCCAGGATACCCAGAATGGCCACCACTATCAGCAGCTCAATCAGGGTGAAGCCCTTCTCCCCATAGCGAAACCTCTTCATAAACTTCCTCATTTTCATTTGTCACCTCCTTTCCACATTATTTGGTTTAATTTAGGTAACTTATGATTAGTTAAGTTCATAATATGATATGATTATAGTAGTGTCAATAGGCCGTTGGTAATGGTAAGTTTGTACCCTCCTGTCATCCCTCTGCTACAGGGACACATTCTATAAAGACAAAGGGGAGCTAGTGTCCCTCTAAAACTCCCCTAGGTACTATCCAAATCTTTACGAGTAAAACCAAGGTCACGCAAAATGGCAGCTAAAGTGCCTTTAGGTATATTGCCTCTGCCCTTAGGAATGGTGGTGAAGCGTTTGTTCAGGGGGTTCTACCAAATTTCATGGGAGCCGGGCCCTTGTCAGGCAAACTCGCAGCCCAGCTTGCGAAGCTTCCTGGTCAACACGCGGTAGGTCATACTGGTATAAGGAGTTCAGCGTGAAAGGGTGGCTCAACGGATTGCAATGCTTGGGGAAGCGGAATACCTTTCTCCCGCATCGCCTCAATCAGGGACTGGGCAATATCTGGTGCCAGACGCAGCACCTCCTCCACTGTTTTGGCCTGAACCAGAAAACCGGGGAGAGCAGGGCTTGTGGCAAGATAACCACCTTCTTCTAGAGCTTGAATCTCTAAAGGTAAAACATATTTAGCCATATTTTTCATTCTTAGCCAGACGGCTCCAGTTCCTCAACCTCAAAGACCCTGATTCTCTGCCTTTGGGCAAATTGTCTGGCTTCCTGACTAAGACCAGGGATGGCAATAAAGACCTTATCTAGAATGCCAATATCATAAGCCTTATCATCAAAATCAAATACCTTATCCAGCTCTACTGCCTTTTCCGCTACCTCAACGCCGAAAGCGATATGATGAGTAACGATGCCATCATCCCTGGTAGCCAGTATGTCTAGGTTATGCTTAGCCCCTGACCTGCCTTGAACCTCAGCGTTCTCCTCTACTTGATAGCCAAGTTTCTTTAAGTACTCTATGAGTTGTGATTTGGATTTGAACTCAAAGGGCTCCTTTTTTATCTCCTCGTTTGGCTTAGAAACAGCGCTAGCCAATACCGTCTCCAGGTCCCTGACCTCTAGTACCTTTATCCGCTGCAGGCTGGCGAATTTCTCGGCTTCCCGGTGCAATCCCGGAACGACCACCAGGACTTTATCGTGAATACCGCTGTCATAGGCTGTATCATCAAAGTCAAATATGTCATTTAGCCCAACCTCATCTCCAGCCACCTTAACACCGATGGCAATATTATAGGTAACCACGCTATCATCCCTGGTAGCCAGTATATCTATCTTATGCTCAGCCCCTGACCTGCCCTTCACGGTGGCGTTTTCAATTACTTCGTAGCCGCGTTGCTTCAAGAAGTCTATGAGTTGTCGCTTGGGCTTGAGTTCAAACTCCAGCCAACTCCTCCTTTCCTCGTTGAAGCTATACGAATAGATATTTATCTCGGTAATTTTATCCTGAGCCGTCAGCGAGGAACATTTCAGACAGCTCCATTTTATCATCGGCTGATTAAATACATTATCGCACTCACGGCACTTGTATAACAGTCCCAGGCTCTGGTAATCACTACCGATAGTCCGTAGCTCCTGCTTGCACTCAGGACATACATATCTACCTTTAGCTACATACTCATCTTCAAGACCCACATGTTTACAGACAAAGTGCTCCAGGATTCTGCCCCGGGCAATATTTCCTGAAGTACATCTAGGACAATGGGTGCTTGGTCTCAGATTGACTGACTGGCACTGGGGGCAGCGAAGGAGCTTCTCAAAGAA